>CAMLUB010000075.1 GCA_946486515.1 uncultured Clostridium sp. | reverse complement strand
ATTTTTTCCTACCATATCTATTTTATCTTTATTATTGTAAACTGTCAAGCATTTTAGCATAAAAACCCTAATTCCATTAAATATACGTTACAGTTCAGACCTAATCATCTTAAGGTAGGTGTGAACTGTAACAAATATACTTCCCCATTTTCCACTAGTCTCAAACAAAAACATATATACAATAAAGCAGACAGTTTAAATACTATCTGCTTTATTTTGCACTATTTGTAGGCTTTACTAGTATTGTATTTCCATCAGATGTCATTTGAATGGTTCCATCCTCATCTGTTCTAAACATTTCACATCCTATATTGTTCAATTTATCTATTGTTTCTTGTGTTGGTAATCCATAAGAATTATCTTTTCCAGCCATAATAATGGCATATTTCGGTTGTATTTGTTCTAAGAAACTTTCACTACTACTTGTACTAGATCCATGATGTCCTACTTTTAATACATCTGTTTTTGGCCAATTGATTGTTTTTTCATTTTCTTCTTCTGCATCTCCCATAAACAAGTAACTGGTATTTCCAAATTCTAATCTAAGCACAAGTGACGATACATTTAAATTATCTTCATCTAATATCGGTTCTGTCATAAATTCTCCTTCAGCTTGTCCTAGCTCAATTTCATCACCTCTATTAGGGGATGTTACTGTCAAATTTTTGGTTTCTATGGCATCTAATACATCTTCAAATGTTTTCGTTGTTGTTTCAATTTTTGGCATATAGATTTGTCCAATATCAAAATGGTTTATCACATCATCTAATCCACCAATATGATCTTCATGTGGATGTGTTCCTATTAAATAATCTATTTTAGTAATTCCAAGATTTTGTAAATAATTGACAACCGTTTCTCCTGCTTCATTTGTCCCTGCATCTATTAACATGACTTCATCTTGATTTCGAATTAAAATACTATCTGCTTGTCCAACATCTATAAAATCTATTAACAAATCTTCTTGTGCAACAAATTCTACTTCTTGCTCATTTTGACTATTGGTTTGTTCTCCCATGTTAGAAACTGTATTTACAAATTCTTCATTTGTGCCTAGTATTCCTGCAAGCCCTATAATAATCAATGCAAAGATTCCTGATAATAATTTTTTTATACTTGTTTTTTTCTTTCTTGCCATCTTTTGTCCTCCTCCATTTTTCACATATATATTCTTTTGTGTATCCACATTCATGCAATTTTTAATCGATATTACGAGATATAACTATAGGCGTAAGCTTATTTTATCTCTTTTATAAAATCTGTTGTCTTAATTCCATAATTTGTTCATTTTATCTTGTATTCGATTGACTTCTTCCTGTGTTCGTTTTTCATTATATGTATATTTTCCATTTATATATTGCAAAATGCTTCCCTCTTTTATATTTCCTGGTAACATATCTTTTTTTACATTTTTTATTTCATTTGTCTTCCTATTCTCTAATACAGCATATTCCCCTTCAAATCTATCCACAGAATATTCTTCTATTGCATCCAATTTTTTTGCTAATTCTATCTCTTCTGAAGTGGTATTTTGTTTTATTTCGTTTTTCATATCTGTCATTTTTTCTTGTATTTGATTGAATATTTCTAAATCCAATAATACTTACCTCCTTTAAAATAATGTATATTATTTTAAAATATCTAGCAGTATATAAATAATCTTTACCTTATTTATATACTGCTAGATTAAATTTGTCAATCTTTATTTACCTTTTCATTACATTTATTTATGATAAAAACGACATAATTGAGGATTGCTTTTTTATTATATCTCTATAAATTCATATTCATTTCCCATTGCTTTTATAAATTTCATTAAATCTTCATATGTGATCAATATACTTGCTTCATTTGTATTAGGATGAATTGCTAATAATGATTTATCTTTTAAATCTTTATCAATTAATACCTCTACCTCTTTTTCCTCATCATTCATTAGTCCCATAGGACTGACATGACCTGGTTCTAACTTTAAATATTTCATTAATCTTTCACTAGATGCAAAACTTAATCTAGTAGAAAGTGCTTGTTCTTGTATTTTTGTCATATCTGCTTTTTTATCACTACATAATACGACTAAAAAATGTCTTTTCCCTTTTTGATCTCTTAAAAAAAGATTTTTACAAATTTCAGCACCTTTAAAGATTTCTTTATTTAAATTGTTCATATCCTCAATCGTGTACACAGCTTTATGATTTACTAATTCATAATGGATGTCTAATTTTTTTAATATATTTAATACTTCCTCCATATTGCCCTTCTGGATAATTGTTTCTAATTTTATCTTCTTTATATAGTTTAAACTAGCTTAACAACAAATGCAAGCTAGTTTATTCATATTTTTCTAATTATTTTTATCTCTATATACTTTTACAATATCTTTAAATGTCATTTTTGTTCCATAATTTAATATCGCATTTGAATAAATCTTAATTGCCACTTGTGCAATAATTAATATAGTAATCATTAATACTACAATGGATAATATAATTTCTGAAGTTGACGCAATTCCCATCATAATTCTAAATGGCATACAGAATGGTGATGAAATTGGGAAAATGGCTGCAAATTGATTTAATTCACTTGTTGGGTTCATCATGGTAAAATATGATAAATAGAATCCAACTACTGCCAATATAGCAACAGGTGTGTTAGCTGATTGTATATCTTCTGGTTTGCTAACTGTTGAACCTGTTAATGCATATAATAAAGCATATGCAAAATATCCTAAGATAAAGTATACAATTGTCATTATTCCCAAATATGGTGTCATCATGGACATATCTAAAACAGCATCTAACAATTCTGGATCTAAAAATACCTTAGCAGATATCAATGCTACACCTACTATCACACATATTTGGATTAATCCTACAATACCAATTCCTATTGTCTTTCCTAATACGATTGTTCTTGGTGATGTTGATGTTACTAATGTTTCCATGATTTTTGAAGTTTTTTCTGTGGTAATAGAACTTGATACTTGATATGCACAGAAATAGATTGCGTAGAATAACACAATTGATAATAGCATAATAACAACTAGATTTCCACTGACTTCCTGCTCTTCGGTTTGTTCTATCGTAAATTCAAAATTTGGAGACAAACTTGCCATTTGCTCTGGGGTCAATCCTAATTTTGAAATCTGTAAATTTGTATATAGTGTATTAATCGTATTCATTAAATCTTCTGGAACCATAGCTACTTGTGTCATATTTTCTACAATATATCTTAATTTATATGTTCCATCTTCTTTTGGTTCGATAATCATTGCTTGGTCAATATCTTTATTTTCTATTCTTTCTTTTATATCATCAAAAGAAACTTCATTATTGGCAACTTGAACATTATATCCTAAATCCATTTGATTAATGCTTGGTAATGTTCCTTCAAATAAATTCGTACTATCTACCATTAATATTTTTGTTTCTCCTGCATTTTCATTATCGCCGATAATTGCTTTCATAATATTGGGAATATTAATTCCTATAACAATTAATACTAAAATAATGCATGTTGATATGATAAAAGATTTTCTTTTTGCCATATCTTTGATTGTAAATGCAATAACGGTTTTTAAATCTTTCATATTACTCTATTCCTTCCTTTATATAATATAATTCTAAAAAGAATTAGTATATTGCTAGGCAAACAAGATTAAAATCAATGAGGCGTGCTATTTGCACGTCGATTTGATTTTAATTGCAGTTTAACGACGCAAGATGCTGATTCTTTTTAGAATTCACCCACCTTTTCAATAAAAATATCGTTTAATGTTGGTTTCTTAATTTCAAACTTATCTACTTCTATATGGTCTGTAACCAACTTTTCTAGCAATTGGTGAGCTTTTTCTTCAGAATCAATTTTAATAGAATATTCATTATTTTTAGAAAATTCTACTTCCATATTAAATTCTTTAATGTATTCATTTATATTTTTATCTGTTGATAGTTCTAATCGATTTGCCTTATATCCTTCTTTAATTTCCTTTAAATTTCCTTTTAAAACAGTTTTTCCTTTATTTAATATCAAAATATCTGTGCAGAACTCTTCAATAGATGCCATTTGATGGCTAGACATGATAATATATTTTCCATCTTTTACTAAATCAATAATCACATTTTTTAAAATTTCTGTATTAACAGGATCTAATCCACTAAATGGTTCATCTAATACAATTAGCTCTGGGTCATGAATAATGGCTGTCATAAATTGAATTTTTTGTTGATTTCCTTTTGACAATTTTTCAGCAGGCATTGGTATATATTCTTCCACCTTCAAGACCTTTGCCCATTTTTTAATTGCTGCATCTGCATCTTTTTGATTCATACCTTTTAATTTTGCAAAATACATCAATTGATCATAAATTTTTGTTTTAGGATACACACCTCTCTCTTCTGGCAAATATCCAAAATTCACACTTTTTCTTTCAACCTTTTTCCCATTCCAAGTAATTTCACCTGTATCTTTTTTAATAATTCCTAATAACATTCTAATCGTTGTAGTTTTACCAGCACCATTGGTACCAAGTAAACCAAATACACCAGGTTTATCAACTTCAAAAGAAATATTATCAACTGCTTGTTTCCCAACAAACTTCTTAGAAACATTTTCCAGTTTTAATCCCATCTTTTATCCTCCTTTGGTTCTTTGAGGACGTGCCAAATTGGACATTTTTTATCCAAAAGGGTCTGTCCTTATTTTTTTCTCATGTATTATATTATTTAATTTCTATATTTACAATACTTTTATGACAAATTCTTGTTATTTGTCGTAAATTTATATTAATTTTATCTTTCCTTGTTGGCTTTCCGTAAATTTGTTCTGCGCCAATTTTACGTAAGTCAAAACTTGTGTGCAACCGTTGGATCGTAGCGACTTTTATACAATAGGAAAGGATAACTTTCCTATTGTATAAAAAATAGAGATAATCAATATCTCTATTTTTTATATCGTTCTGCTATGCCAAATTTTATCTTGTTATAAATTTCTAATATTCCATTCCTTTGTCACTACTTTTACTTAAATTTAAAACTCGATTATATAAATTTTTTATATATTGCGTATCTTTACTTTTTTCCGCTATTCTTTCTAGTAAAATTTCTATTCTATCCCATTTACTGATAGCATCTGACTGAATCTTTACATTTTTGGATTGCATATTTACATACACTTTTTCTCTTTGTTCTTGTATAAATTCGTGTATGTAATTTATCATCATTTGCGTTTGATTGTTAACATTTTTTTTCTCATTATTTCTGTGATTTATTATGTTTAGTTGTTCATTTGATGTTTTAAGACTTGTTACTTCTAACTTTTTTCTATATTCTGCACTTTTGTCTAATTTTTCTCCGCTATGTATTAGAGCTTTAGGATGCTTTTCAACTGGCTTTATGATAGACTGCGTGGTCTCCGTTTTGGGAAGTAGTGTTATTTGTCGCTTCTTCGCTTCTCGCTCTTCTCGTTCTACTTTTAATTCTTCCTCATATTGGGCTTTTAATTTGTGGTTAAATGACCAATGCAATATCAAGTCATATTTTACAATATCAAATATTTGTGGTTTTTTTGATTTAATTCTATCCATAATTCCATTGACTATACTTTTTTCTTGCTTATCTGTTGGATGAAACGTTTTTAAAACTTGTTTTGCCTTTTCTTTCATATTTCTTTTTTCACAGATAGCAAGTAAACTAACTATTTTTTCAAATTCATCTAAATCTTGGCTTAATTCTATTTCACTGATTAATTGATCATCTACTTTATCAAAGTATAGTTTTGTTTTTAGAGAATCTAATATTTTTTTCTTATTATTTTTACGATTTATCTTACTATTTACTTTTATCTGATGTTGAATTTGTTTATTATTTGGGAATTTCTCTCCTATTTCTTTTGCTCTTTTTAAATCTCCTTCTTGGATGGCTATTGTTACCATT
>CAMLUB010000074.1 GCA_946486515.1 uncultured Clostridium sp. | reverse complement strand
TTCCCGCTCCTATGGTCACATTATCTCCTATTGTCACACCTGGTAATACAACGACATTTCCACCAATCCATACATTGTTTCCTACTTTGATTGGTTTTCCAAATTCTAATCCTTGATTTCTTGTCTCTACATCTAATGGATGTCCTGCTGTATAAAATCCGCAATTGGGTCCAATAAATACATTATCTCCAAATTCTACTCTTGCTACATCTAATATGACACAATTATGATTTACATAGAAATTTTCTCCCACATGTGTATTATATCCATAATCACAATAGAAATTAGATTCTACTTGTAAATTTTCTCCTGTACTTCCCAATATTTTCTTTATAAATTCTTTTCTTTCTTCCATTTTATCTGGATTTATTTGATTATATTCATAACACATTTTCTTACATGTTTTTATTTCTAACATTAGTTCTTCACTATTAGCTAATTTATATAAATCACCTTTATCTCTTTTTTCTTTTTCTGTCATAATTTCCTCCTTTTTCATTTATCTACTTTTATTATGAACAATCATATCAAAATTATAAATGAAATGCAACGTTGTTTTTTGGTAAAAGAATAATAACAGGTTTTTTAAGGTTACAATTCAGACCTAATCATCCTAAGATGAGAGTGATACATTATATTTTTAAGAATTCGAATGCGACCGGAGTCATTTTAGAAATTCTTAAGCAAAAACTATAAAGGGTCCTGTTTCCGGGTATTGTTATAGTTTTTGCTCTAGAATTTCTTAAATGGGAATCGAAGGGTAGCCGAGAATTTTAAAAATATAATGTATCACTCTCATCTTAGGATGATTAGGTCTGATTAAGTTGCGTATCTTAAAGTGTCATACTGTTTCCTATACAATAAAAAACAGCACCTTTCAATCAGTGCTGTCGCCTTATACACTACTATATTTGGCTAACCAATTCATCATATTGATTTTGTAGTTCTTCACTATTAAATACAATATTTTCACCTTGTATCTCCCAACCATTTTTGTTTTCTGCAAGGAAGTTAATAACTTGTGATTCAGTATCGATGACACTCATTGCTTCATCTAAAGATGCTTCTAATTCTGCATTATCTTCTTCGATTGCTGTATCTTCTGATAAGGCAATTTCTTTATATAAGTCTATATAATAGTCATCTAAATTTTTATTTTCTATATATGACATGGCACCTTCATTTGTTAGTAATGTTAATACTTCTTCTTTATATTGTTCAATCTTTCCTTTTGCCTCTTCTAAAAATTGTTTGGTTTGAACAAAATCTGGTCCATCTTCTACATAATTTTTAGGTGTTAATGCATTTACGATTCTTTCATCATTTAATACATTTGCAATACTAACAGAAGCATTCACAACATCTGCTAAATAATCTTTCATTGCTTTTTCTAAGACACCATAATCTCCTGTTGTTTTAATCTCTCGTATCTTTTGGTCTATTTGATCTAAATCAATATTTTCTGCACGTGTTAGATTTTCAAATTCTAACATTTCTTGTCTTAAAATATCCTCCTGTTTAAAGTCTTTTACTACTAAAACACCAATTCCTACAACGACCACTAAGATAATGGCTATAATAACTCCTATAACTTTTTTCAACCTTAATCCTCCCTATTTTCAAATATATTATTAGTTTATCAATAAGATGAATAAACTGCAATCTATCTAAATTGTCTCTTTCTTCTTTTTCGTACACATTTCTATATATTTCATAGTATATTCTCTTTTTTTCTCTCTATTATATTTTCTTAATTTTGCCCTATAAACAACTGTATAATTTTTTATATTTTTAAAATTTTGTGGTCTTACAATTGTTTGTAAATCAGTTAATATATATTCTAATTTTAAAATATATTTTAGTATAAATATCTGTTTTTTACATATACTATCATTACATTTAATTTGATATATTAGATGTAATTATTTCGTTTTAACACGTTTTAAGACCTCTTCTAAAACGGGAGGTCTTATCTTTATTTCTTCCCTATACATATTTTTCGATTTTGATAAAGAAAAGGCTATTGAATTAATCCTTTCCTATCAAGTTTTATTTTGCCATTCCTTTTTTTAAAATTTCTATTTGCTTATATAACTCTTCTTTTCCGCTCTTCTCTTGACACTTTTTTATGCATAACATCAATAATTTCTGCTCGTAAAATGCAAGTTAATATTCTTAACATATATTCTATATCTTCATCATTTTCAATAGCTAATAAACTTGTATTAATATAACAATTGTTTTTGTCCATATCTTTTAAATCTGTAAATTTTTTTAATTTTATATTTTTATAGATATTAACATTTTCATTTCTTAATTTATTAATAATATTTTGAAATAGTTTTACTTCTTCTTCGTGATAATTTTTATCTACGAAATAAGAATATAAATCTATTGTTGTCAAAAATATGTCTCCCTCATTCTGTATTAATAATTCTTTGATTTTCTCTTTTTCATCATTCAGAAAGTCTTCTATGATGTATTTTAAAGCATCTTCCTTATCTTCAAAATACTGATAAAAACTTCCTCTTGGTATATTTGCTTCTTCTATCATATTACTAATTGACGCTTTTTCAAAACTATGTATTGTAAATTCTTTTTTTAAAGCTTTTTTTATTTTTTCTCTTTTTTCTTCATTTAAATTATAAAACGTAGATTTTGGCATCATACACCTCCATATACATTATTAGATAACAAAAAATAGTACTTCTATAAAAGCACTACTTTCCCCTTCATTAAGCATCTTTATTTTCTTTTTTAGCAACTACTTCTTTTCCATCATAATATCCGCAGTTTTTACATACTCTATGTGGCATTACTGGTTCATGACAATGTGGACAAGTTGTATATGCTGGTTGTTCTTTTTTCCATGTTGATCTTTTAGCATGTGTTCTTGCTTTAGACCATCTTCTTTTTGGTTGTGCCATCTAAATCCCTCCTTGCTTAAGATATATGTATATATCTATTGTTATTCTTATCGATATTTTAGTCACTATAAGATTATACAAGTATTTTCATTTTTTGTCAACCATTGCCACAATATTTTTTGTATAATTCTTGCACATTTTCCTTTGTTAATATCTTGTCTATTCCTTCTATACTGACTTGTGTAAAAAAGTCTGTCAACATATCTTTTAATTTTTCATTGATTAATAATTTTTCGCTTTCTTTTTTCCAATATGTTAATGGATAATCCTTATTCCAATTTTTTCCTTGATAAATTATTCCTGCTGCCAATTTATCACATATCATTTCTGCTGTATATACATATGGCATAATGGGTGTTTGTTCTGGAGCATTTCTATCTACCCAATATTCACTATGATGCTTATTTCTCCCTTTATGATGTAGCCATGCTTCAGAATACCCTTTATCTTGCTTGGTACTGACAATTGGTGAACGATTTCCTTCATAATATCTTACACTTTCTAGAAATTCTGTTGGAGAATATTTAGATAAGTCATGGACGAAACCTCTCCAATATAATCCGAGTCTACAACATAGTTTAAAAACCAACCATCTATGTTTGGTAATTAGTATAAAATGTTTTATTACATTTTTGAATTTTATTTTTCGTTTCATTTTCATACTCAGCCCTTTCTAGTAGTAAAATCCACTTATTTCTCTTTCTGAATACAACAAATTCACTTTTCTTTGTTAAGTCTACTATACTTTTTTTCTAAAATCAATAAATTATATTTCTTTTTTTGCATAAGATATATAGATTGGTTTTTATTCAGACAATCTTAAGTAAAGTGGAAGTTTTCCTAAATAATTGATTACTCGGTTCAATACGAACTCTAGACTTTCTAGCGCCAAAACAAACGAGCCTCTCGCTATTCCCGCTTCCTCATTTGTTTTTTCTTAAGAAAGTCTACAAGTTCTCCAATCGCATTCGTAATACAATTATTTAGGAATACTTCCACTTTACTTAAGATGTATGAACAAAAACATAGATTGGAGGTATAAAATACATGTGTGGTTTTACTGGATTTGTAAATATAAAAGAAAAATTACATGAAAATTCTAAAACAATTTTAAAAAATATGAATGAGACCTTATCGAAAAGAGGACCTGATGAAGATGGTTATTTTATTTCAGATAATGCCTATTTAGCACATAAACGATTAATTGTCATTGACCCTGATGGTGGTAAACAGCCAATGATAGAGCATACATCCTATGGAAATTACATTATTTGCTATAATGGACAAATATATAACACAAAAGAACTTAGAGATATCTTAATTCAAAATGGTTTTACATTTAAAGGGCATTGTGATACAGAAGTGATATTAAAAGGATATATTCATTTTGGAAAAGAAATTGTTCATCATTTAAATGGTATTTTCGCTTTTGCTATTTGGAATTCGAAAGACAAGGAATTATTTATGGCAAGAGACCATTTTGGTGTCAAACCATTATTTTATTCTGTATTCCATAATACCTTAGTTTTTGGCTCAGAAATAAAAGCGATATTTCAATATCCTGGAATTGAAAAAATTTTAGATAGTCAAGGTATATCTGAATTATTAGGTATTGGTCCTAGTCATACACCTGGTACAACCATCTTTAAGAATATCTATGAATTAAGACCTGCACATTTTGCTATATTTAATGAATATGGTTTAAAAATCAAACGATATTGGAGATTACATTCAGAAGAACATACAGATAATTTAGTACAAACTTGTCATCATGTTCGTTACTTATTAAAAGATGCCATCGAACGTCAATTGGTTTCAGATGTTCCTTTATGTACATTCCTATCTGGTGGTCTGGATTCTAGCATCATTACAAAATTTGCTGCTGATTTCTACGAAAAAGAAAATTTACCACTTTTGGATACCTATTCGATTGATTATGTAGATAATGATAAAAATTTTGTTAAAAGTGATTTTCAGCCAAATTCAGATAATTATTATATAAACTTAATGTGTAAAAATTTGCATACCAAACATCATAATATTGTCATTGACACCCCAGAGCTTGCCTCTTATTTATATGATAGTATGATTGCAAGAGATATGCCTGGTATGGCTGATATTGATTCTTCCTTGTTATTATTCTGTAAAAATGTAAAACCAGAGCAAACTGTTGCATTAACAGGCGAATGTGCTGATGAAATCTTTGGTGGCTATCCATGGTTCTTTAGAGAAGATGCTTTAAATAGTGATACATTTCCTTGGTCAATTGCTATTAGTGAAAGGCAAACATTACTACATCCAGATTTAAGTAAAAAAGTAAATTTAAAAGAATATATTGATTATCGTTATCACGAAAGTTTAGAAGAGGTTGAAATATTAGATACAGATTCTAAGGAAACTGCTGAGAAGCGAAAAATTTCTTATCTAACTTTAAATTGGTTTATGCAAACCTTGTTAGATCGTTCTGATAGAATGGCTATGTATAACGGATTTGAACTTCGTGTTCCATTTTGTGATTATCGTTTAGCACAATATGTATGGAATATTCCTTGGGAAATGAAAGCTTTAAATGGTAGAGAAAAAGGATTGCTTCGTTATATTTGTAAAGACTTTTTACCTGCTGAAATTGTGGATAGAAAAAAATCACCATATCCTAAAACACATAATCCTACGTATTTAGCTAAAGTAAAAGATATGCTAACAAATATTATGCAAAATCCAAATGCACCGATTAATGATTTATTAAATAGAAAATATATTTTAGAAATATTAGATACTAATGGTTCTAGCTTTTCTAGACCTTGGTTTGGTCAATTGATGACTCGGACCTCAACTTATGGCATACCTTTGTCAGGTAAATATGTGGCTTGAGAAGTATCATCCTAAAATTGAATTATAATTTTTAACTTGAGGTCGCAATTTGCGACCTCAAGTTTTACAATTCTTTATAATTTTCTTTTGGCAATTTATTACTATCAGCTATTTTCTTACTTTCTGACTTAACTCTTCTTTCTAATTTCTTCAAATCTTCTGCTGGTTTTAAATTTTCTGGTTTTATTCCTCTTTTATTTAACATAT
>CAMLUB010000073.1 GCA_946486515.1 uncultured Clostridium sp. | reverse complement strand
CCTACCAAAGCATCTTCTACAATCAAACATTCTTCTGGTTTAACATGTAATTTTTTCATAATTTTACCATGTACTTCTGGATTAGGCTTGATTGCATTTACATCATTTTTGGCATATATGATTGAAAAATAATCTTCCAAATTTGCTTTTGTTATTATGTTTTGGTTTTCTGTTTTATAACAGTCAATAGCAGGTTGATTAGTTGTACTAGCAATTGCTAATATATATCCTTTTTCTTTCAAGTATTTTATTACTTTATCTGCATTGGGTTTATAGTCTATTTTTTCTTTTAAGTATCTATTTGCAATGTCATATCGTATTTTCTTGATTTCTTCTTTTGACATGGTCGCATGGTATTTTTCTTTTAAGAAACCACAATATTCTAAATACGGATCTTGTTCTTGTTTATATTCCTTTAATTTATCATCTCTTTGTTTTGCTATATCTACATCATCAATTGTTCCATCCCCGATTGTTTTGATAAGTTCTTCATCTATGGTATTCCATATACCGATAGAATCTATTAGTGTTCCATCCATATCAAAAATAACAACTTTCTTATTTTTTAACATCTTTTACTCCTTTAACAAAGTATTATTTTTTATATAATCTGCTATTTCTTCAAAAACTTTATCTTGATATAATATTTCTTTTTTATGATTTTCTACAAAAAAATCTGATATTGTTTTTGAACCATTTTCTATTAAGTTTTGTATTCTTTCATCTTTTAAAAGTTGTTTATTTTCATCTTTATTTGCATCTAGAGAATGTTCTTCACAATATAACTTACATTGTATATCTGATTCTAACTTATCACACATTTTTGCAAAAATAGATTCTTTTGTTTTCATATTTTCAAATTCCTCTATCAATTCTAATAATTCTTCTTTTTTTGTTAAATCTTTTAATACATCCTCTACTGCAATTTTTCCTATTTTTCTTTTTTCTTCATTTGAAATCTTATCAAATGGTGTAAAATCTTTTATCTCTATTTCTTCTAATTCGTGAATAACAAGCATTTTGATTACTTTCATTAAATCTATGTTAAAATCATATTCTGAATCGATGGCAATTGCTAGCATACATGTTCCATAAATATGTTCTGCGACACTTTCTACTCTTTCTCTTTCAATATGCCATACTTTCCAACCACTTCTTATTTTATCTTTTAATGTCGATGCTAGTACATAGAAATGGATGATATTTTGTATTTTTTCTGTATTCATTTTCTTCTCCTATGATAATTCAATTATTTCTAAATCATTTGGTACATATATATTACCTGTATAATATTTTTTGGCTTCTTCTGTGTATAGCTGTTTTCTTTCTGAAATATTGTTATCCATTGTATGCCATAATACTAAATCTTTAACATGTAACATTTGCATTTTTTCACATACATCTTTTATCGTAGAATGATTCTTTTCATGTGGCTTAAAAATTTCTTTTTCTGCTTCTCTACAAAACACTTCATGTAAAACCCAATCTGTATCTTGGATTTTATCATATATCTTTTCACTACAAGGAACATCTCCTAAAAAGCTTAATATCTTTTCATTATGCAATCTTAATTGAAAACCAAATTGTGCACATTCTATAGAATGTAAGTCTAATATTTTTACTTTATATCCAATAATTTCTTTTTCTTGTCCATCTTCTAAATTGTGAAATATAACATTTGTATGAAATTTTTGTATATGCACTCCATGAGATGTCTCTTCAACAAATCCTTCAATAATTTCTCTAACTTCTTTAGCACAATATATATTTAGGTTTCCTTCATACTTTCCTGCTGCCATTTTACCACAAATGACTCTTAAAACCACAAAAATTCCTAGTAAATGATCTATATGTTTATGTGATATAAATATATCATGAATTTCAAGTATATCTACATTGCTATCTTTTATTCGATTTAATACTTGACTTCCTGCACCAGTATCTACTAGTATATTTTTTTTATCATTTTCTAATAAGAAACAAGTGTTATAACAATTATATACAATTCCTGCTCCTGTTCCTAAAACATGTATTCTTTCCATATGTTTCTCCTCTCTTTAGGCATATTCTATCATATTTATACCTTTTTATCAATAAGAAAAAATTTGCCCTATGACAAGTTTCCTTCATTCTTCTATTTTTTGTTTAAGTTCTTCTATTATTTGATTATAGTTATCATAATTTTTAGTTACATCATCTATGGTTTCTATATCTCCACTAGATAAGTTTCTTAAAAATACTACATTAAAATCCATAAAATCTTCTTCTGCTAAACTTTCAAAATATGTTTTTATATTATCTGCTATCTCTTCATTTTCCTCTTCATCCATTTGCCCTATGGTAATAATGTATACTGTTTTTCCTTTTAATAATTCATCATGATTAGAATATGGATTTAATCTATCTATTACATTTTATTCTTCCAAATTATTTACACATGTATTACATCCTAAACAATATTGAATATTTTTATCAGCTAATGCTATCAATTTATCATTTTCGCATTTTAAGTCTTCTAGTATCTTGTAACAATTTTTCTTTCTATTGCTTCCACTTATATATAGAATCATATGAATTCCCTCCTCATAGGTTTGTTTATATTTATTATTTTAACTTATTTTTTTTAGAAATTCAATAAAACTTATTTATTTTTATATTAATGTTTAAAGTCACAAATTGTGACCTTAAATACTGCAATCTTGTGGTCACAATTTGTGATCACATATTTTTTCTTTCATATTAAAAATTATTCCTATCTTCTCTGTAATGACAAAGGCAATTCTAATCCGCTGTTTTCCAATTTCTTAACTAATCAAAACTACCACTTTTTAGTCCTAACAAATCTAATGTGACATAGGAAAATCCTAAGTCTTTTATTTTTTCTGCAATATTGTCATCATTTTTATGTTTTATGTTATTTAATATGATTTCAAAATTTTCTGGATTTACTTCAATTCTTGCTATATTATCATGAACCCTTACTCGTACTTTTTGAATTCCTAATTCTTTTATCATTTCTTCACTCTGTTCTACTTTTTTTAATCCTTCTTCTGTTAAATTTGTATAATATGGAAATCTCGTTGCTAAACAAGAATTAGATGGTTTATTCCAAAATGGAATTCCTAAAGTTTTACTATATTGTCTTATCTTTTCTTTAGAAATTTTAAATTTGGCAAGTGGACTAATGATACCCAATTCTTCTGTTGCTTTATTTCCTGGTCTATATACAGTTAAATCATCTGCATTTTTTCCATCCAAAAGATATTCATATCCATTTTCATTTGCTGTTCTTTTTAGAATTGTCATTAACTCTTTTTTACAATGATAACATCTATCTTTGTGGTTTTCTTTAAATTCTTTAATTTCTAATGGTTCATATGGTACTTCTATATATTGAAAATGATTTTCCTTTAAAAATGCAATTGCTTCTTCATAATCTTTTCTTGGCACCATAATGCCATTGGCAATAACTGCTAATACTTGATTTTTAGGTAATACTTTATTTGCTGTAAATAGCAAATAACTAGAGTCAATGCCTCCTGAATAAGCAATGACAACTTTTTTTAATGTTTTCAGATACTCTTCTAATTGTTTTTGTTTTTCCATTTATGTTCTCCTATTTTATTTTTTCTATCAATACTCTTGATGAAAGCAAATTATCTTATTTGACAATACCTGTGTAAGCAATCTAACGAGTTTTTCCTTAAGTTAGATAATTACTCTTTTCCATTAACTGCTAAATGATTAATTTGATTTGCTAAATATCCAGCACCATATCCATTATCAATATTAACAGTCGCAATACCATTACTACAAGAATTAATCATTCCCAATAAAGCTGTTATGCCTCCTAAATTTGCACCATATCCTACTGATGTTGGAACAGCAATAACTGGTACTTTAGCTAGTCCTGCTATTACAGAAGCTAATGCTCCTTCCATCCCTGCAATAGCAATAATACAATTTGCTTTTTCTATTTTTTCTCTTTGTGATAAAAGTCTATGAATACCAGCCACACCAACATCATAAATCCTCTCTACATAGCTTCCAAAGAATTCTGCTGTTTCTGCTGCTTCTTCTGCCACTGGAATATCTGATGTTCCTCCTGTGCAAACAACGATATTTCCTATTCTTTCTTTTGGCTTTTCGATTTTTAAAATCCTTGAAAGTGAATTGTATTGTACTTCTGGAATCTCTTTCTTAACCAAATCAAACTGTTCTTTACTAGCTCTTGTTCCTAATACTTCTCCATTTTCTTTATAAATGGTTTTATAGATTTTAGATAAGTATTCATCTGGCTTGCTTTGGCAATATATCACTTCTCCTGTACCAATTCTTTCTTTTCGATTATGATCAATCTTCGCATATCCTAAATCCTCATATTGCTTATGTTTAATTTCTTGTTCAGCCTCTTCAATACTTATCTCATGATTTTGTATTTTTTCTAATATTTCTTTCATCTCCATGATTTTATGTTTCCTCCTTCAGTGTCCAATTGGGGACGTTTCTGTTTGGGACATTTTTATGTAAATTTATTGCATCAAAATAGATTCATCTAATGCATAGCATATTTATAGCCTAGTTTTGCCAATAACAACATTAATTTATATGATCTATTTAAATTTTAAGATTAATAGTTATATTCATATTTTGGTTTGATATTGTAATATATTTTATGAACAACATAGAATTTACATAAAAATGTCCCAAACAGAAACGTCCCCAATTGGACATCAGAATTTCAAATTATATATTTCTTTTAATGGAACATTATTTTTCTGAGCCAATTCTTTTACACTTTCATATTCTGGATAAACATATGTTTCTCCATTATTACTAACTTTTTTTGCTTTTAATGTTCCATATTTTGTATCTATCAAAATTTGCTTCCTTTCTAATTCTGTTCTATATTCATAACGATAACGGATACCTATGGTTGTTGTTTCCTTAAAAATAATGTTTTGTAATTTCTGAATATCTGGCTCTTTACATACAACGGTTAAACGATATGCTGGTCTATTTTTCTTCATAAAGATTGATGTATAAAATACATCTAATGCTCCATTTTTGAATAACATTTCTTCTGTATATCCTAAAATTTCTCCAGAACAGTCGTCAATATTCGTTTCCATGACTACAATTTTTTGATTTTCTTCTTGTATGTCACCATAATATACCTTTAATATATTTGGTATTTTTAAATCTTTTGTTCCTGCTCCCCAACCAATTTTTTGAATCTTCATAGCAGGTAAAGTTGTAAATTCAGAACTTAATTCTGCAATGATGGCTGCTCCTGTTGGTGTTACTAATTCTGTATCAATATCGATTTGTCTAAATTCTACATCAGAATTTGCAAATATCTCACTTGTTGCAGGAACAGGTACTGCCATTGTTCCATGAGCACATTCAATAAAGCCATGTCCATCATTTACAACACTTGATATAATCTTATCTGGATGAATTTTATTAATTAAAATAGCTGTTCCTACAATATCTACAATGGAATCAATTGCACCTACTTCATGGAAATGCACTTCATCTAATGGTTTGTTATGAACTTTACTTTCTGCTTTGGCTACCCTCATAAATATTCTTTTTGCTAAATCTTTACTTTCTTCATCAATATCACTATTATCAATGATTTCACATACATCATGTAAGTTTCTATGTTCATGGTGATGATGGTGTTCATGAATAGGTTCTTTATGTTCATGATAATGCTCATGTTCTTCATGAGTGTGAGAGTGCCCATGCTGATGTTCTAAAATCACATTAACATGAGTACCTGTAATTCCATTTTTTATTTTTTTAGATATATCTATTGTATATCCATTTACATGTATTTTTTTTAATTCTTCTACTAAATAGTTTTCATCTCCAATAATTTCTGTCAATGCTGCTAATGTCATATTACCACTGATTCCACTTGAACAGTCAAAATATAATGTTTTCATATTTAATTTTATTCCTTTCTTAAAGCACAAATTAGGTTGGAAAAGAATTAAATTTTGGCTAGGAAAACAAGTTT
>CAMLUB010000072.1 GCA_946486515.1 uncultured Clostridium sp. | reverse complement strand
TGTGTTATAAAACTGGAGGCATTTATGCAAGTAATATCAAGTAAAGATAATGAATTTATCAAACATATCAAAAAATTAAAAGACAAAAAATATAGAGACTTGAATAATGAATATATCATTGAAGGTATCAAAATTATAGAAGAGGCCATCAATGAAAAAGCAAATATCAAACAAGTCGTTATTTGTGATGACTGTGAAAAAACATCAAATATTCCCAAAGAACTTATGTATGAAATTGCAAAACAAGAATGTGTTTATGTTACAAGTAAGTTATTTGAAAGTTTAACAGACGTCACAAATCCACAAGGAATATTAGCCATTGTAGAAAAAAATACAATGAAATCAGCAGTTGCTGGTAGTGAAGAAATTGATGATAACCAAGATATCATAGTAGCCTTAGATGACATTCAAGACCCAGGAAACTTAGGAACCATTTTAAGAACAGTAGATAGTATAGGAATCAATCAAATTTTAGTATCAAAAGGAACAGCAGACAGTTATAATCCCAAAGTAGTACGTTCAACAATGGGGGCTATATTCCGAGTAAAAATCATAGAATGTGAAGACTTAGAAAAAACACTTAAAGAAATCAAAAAACATAAATTTGAAATTGTTGTCACATCATTACAAACGGAGAATAGTATCTATGATATCGATTACAAGAAAAAAGTCATTGTCATTGGAAATGAAGCAAATGGAGTAGAAGAAAAGATACAAAAACTAGCAGATAAAAAAGTAAAAATACCAATGCTAGGAAAAACAGAAAGCTTAAATGCTTCTGTTGCAACAGGTATCATATTATATGAATACGTTAGACAAAAAATGAAACGATAGGGACGTGCCAAAATGTTGCCAAAGGGGACGGGTTAAAATGGCAACATTAATTTTTTAATAAAAGATTTATTTTAGTGAAAGAAAATGTTGCCATTTTAACCCGTCCCCTTTGGCAACATAAAAGGAGTAACGAAAATGAAATTACATGTTGTATTAGTGGAACCAGAAATACCTCAAAACACAGGAAATATTGCAAGAACTTGTGCAGCAATTGGTGCTAAATTGCATTTGGTGCATCCTCTGGGATTTAGTATTTCAGAAAAGGCTGTCAAAAGAGCAGGATTAGATTACTGGGATAAGCTAGATATAGAAGAACATATATCTTTTAAAGAATTTTTGAATACATATCAACCAGAAACACATAACATGTTTTTTGTAACAACAAAGGGAAAACATGTATATTCTGAACCAGATTTTAAAAATATGGAAGAAATTTTTGTATTATTTGGAAAAGAGACAAAAGGTTTGCCAGAAGATGTTTTACAAAAATATATAGATAAAACGATTCGAATTCCTATGAGACCACATTTAAGGTCACTAAATTTATCTAATTCTGTTGCTATTGTTGCATATGATATTTGTAGACAAAAAGATTTTGAAGGATTAGAAGAGATTAGCAGCTATTTTGATGAATAAAAGGGAAATTATGTTAGATAAAAATAGAATTTGATTTTAATATATAATATAAAAAAGATGACATATCTATCTTAATTTTTCTTTGTAAAAAGTAAATGTATTTTTATATTGATGTAAAATTTAATAGGCTAATATTTGGTTAAATATTTTTATTATTGGTTGCAAAAAAGATATTTTTATGATATAAAATGATTGAAACTGTAAATGTTAAATATTTACAGTTAAGAAAAAGTGTTACTGCTTATCATTTTATATATCTAATAAGAAGATATAGTGTAATAAACTTAAAAATACAAAAACATAATAAATAAATGGAATACTTAAGAAAATATTAATCAAACTAAAAACTATGAGAAGAAGTTTTCATTTATTTTCAAAGTTTATAAGGATATTTATATAAAATATAAATATAAAGTTTATACTTTGAAAGGGGGTGAAAAAATGAGATTAAATAAACTAGTGATAATAGTAATAGCAATTTTTTTACTAGTACTTTGTTTATCAAGCAAATCAAATGCTGCAACAGATATAAGTGCGCATTTTGAGCCATCATTTATAAAGGCTGTTTGCGAATCACTTGATATTACAGAAGATAATTTTACAGCAGAAAAAATGACTGAAGTGGAAGAATTATATCTTTCAGGAATGAATATCACAGGAATAAGTGATGAGATAGGTTTATCAAGCTATTTTCCTAATCTTAAAGTATTAGATATAAGTAATAATAGCATTACTAATTTATCTAATCTACCTGCAAGTCTTGTTGAATTAAATTGTTCAAATAATAATATTTCAGCATTGACACCATTACCAGCAGGTCTAGAAAAATTAAATTGTAGTTACAATCATTTAACAGCTTTAATTGATTTACCAGCAAATCTTAAAACTCTAGAATGTCAAGGAAATGAATTACCAGGATTACCTAATCTACCTGCTACATTAACAGTACTAGATTGTAGTAATAATAATTTACCAGGATTACCTAACTTACCTGCTAATTTAATATTACTTGATTGTAGTAATAACGAGTTGCCAGGATTACCTGACTTACCTGCTAATTTAACATCTTTTAATTGTAGTAATAATGAATTACCAGGATTACCTAATTTACCTGTTAATTTAGTATCGCTTGATTGCAGCAATAATGAATTACCAGCACTACCTGATTTACCAGCAGAACTTTTAGAATTAAATATTTCTAATAATAATTTAGATGAACTACCAATTTTACCTGGTTCATTAACAACTTTAAATATTAAAGGAAATAATATTACTACTATTAATTCTAATCAATTACCAGGAACTTTAGTAGAATTTGCTAATGATTTAATATTGGCAGATGATGGAAACTACTATGATAGCATTGAAAATATACCAACTACTGATGAAGAAGTTTCAGAAGAACCTATTCAAGAAAATGAAGAAGAAGCAACTCAAGAAAATAAAGAAGAAGCAGATCTACAAGGAGAAAAAGATGAAACTCCTAAAACAGGTGTTGTAAGTTACATAGGAATAGCAGCATTAGTTGCAATTGGTTCAACAATAGCTGTAATTTCTTTAAAAAGAAAAAATGCTTAAAATATATTAACAACATAAGGATGGACTAGTTTTGTCTATCCTTAATATTTTTTATATGGAGATGAACTATGGCAAAACATCGAGCAAAACATTATAAAAAAGTTATAAAACAACATAAACTACTTATTAGCATTTTAATAATCGTTATTGTTATATCAATTTCTTATATTATAAAATATTTTTTTGATATGAATCATGTAAATAAAGATAGTAATATATTATCTTCTATTGAAGTCAATAGTGATGATATAACAGATACAACGACTAAAAGAATGCTGCAAGTTAGAGAGTTGCAAAAAGAAAATTCTGATATAGTAGGTTGGCTTGAAATCGAAGGAACCAGTATAAACTATCCAGTATTACAAGGAAAAGACAACAGCTATTATATGACACATGATTATAAAAAAGAGGAGTCAAGTTCGGGGGCATTATTTTTAGATAAAGATTATAATTGGAGCATTCCAAGTAGTAATTTATTAATTTATGGTCATAACTTAAATAATGGATTGATGTTTGAAGAATTACTTGAATATGAAAATGAAGATTTTTATAATGAACATCCTAATATAAGATTTACGACAGAAAATGAGGATGCAGAATATGAAATTATATCAGCATTTAAATCAAGAGTTTATTATAAGTCTGAAACAAATGTATTTAGATATTATTTCTTCATTAATGCACAAAATGAGGAAGAATATAATCAATTTGTAGATAATGCTAAAAAGGCTTCTTTATATGATACTGGTAAGACAGCACAATATGGAGACCAACTTATGACTTTATCTACTTGTTCATATCATACAGAAGATGGGAGATTTGCAGTAGTTGCGAGAAAAAAAGTTCCTAATAATAAATAATATATATAATGTTTGAAATTGTAAGATTTAAAGACTCAAAAGAGTCTTTTTTGTTGAATAGGAATCAAGTTTTTCCTATTCAAGAACGTCGCTTCGATCTAACGATTGCACACAAATTTTACTAACGTAAAATTTCGCACACGAACAATAACGAGGACTTTAAAATGTTAAGAACTGAGAAAATATAAAAAAAAGCCCGCTATTGTTCTGGGTTTTTGAAATGAAAATAACATTATGTATCATTATTTTAGTTTCAATTTAATAAAAATTCTCGAAATAAGATATTAATAAAGTTATTCTAATAAAAATATAAAAAAGGATTGAAAAATTTTTTAATACACTATATAATAAGCTAAAACACGTAAGATAAAGGAGAATACAAATGAATACATTTCGATTTGTACCAGAAGGTTGGAATGAAGAGGTTGAAAATTTAAATTTACAAAAGATACAAGAATATAAACAAGAGAATAAAGTTATTCAAGGAATTGTACAAAGTTGTGATGAACAATATAATTTACATATTCAATTAGGTAGTGAAATAGAAGGAATTATTCCAAGAAGTGAAGTGGAAGATATTCAGCAAGGACTACCAGATGAAAGATTATGCACAGGAAAAGTACATAAATATGTTCAGTTTAAGATAGGCAATATTGAAAATGATAACACAGTGCTATTATCTAGAAAAAGTGTGCAACAAGAAGCCTTACAATATATAAAAAATGATATGCAAGTTGGACAACATGTAATTGGAATTGTAAAAAACATTAGACCATATGGAGCCTTTATAGAAATAGGCGGTGGAATTGTCGGATTAGCACATATAGAAGATCTGTCTGTTGCAAGAATCAAAACACCATATGAAAGACTAAAAATTGGACAAAAAGTAAAAGTTGTGGTAAAATCTATAGATAGGTATACAGGAAAGGTCAATTTGTCATATAAAGAAACCTTAGGAACATGGGAAGAAAATGCCGAAAAATTCTCTACAGGTATGAAAGTGGAAGGAATTATTAGGGAAACAGAAAAAAATAAAAATGGTATTTTTATAGAACTAACACCAAACTTAGTTGGGATGGCAGAATATAGTGAAGGTTATGAATATGGGCAAAAAGTCAATGTATATATTAAAAAAATAGATAAAGAAAAAAAGAAAGTCAAATTGTTGATTGAGCAATAATGTAGTTTATAATTAAAAATTATAGATAATTCTAAATTTATAAGGGGGAAAATAAAAATGGTAGAAGATAATGAAATCAAGGCACAAGTATCTCCATTTGCTATCAGAGAAGGTGAAATTAAAACTTTCGACGGAAAAGATGGGTATGTGTCAATGAATCAAATCGTACATAAGATTAATATTGGACATATTAATGAAATCCATTTTGCAATTTTAGACTTAGTAAATGAATTTGAATTTATTACATCAAGACAGTTATATCAAATGTTGGAAATCAAAGGAATTGACCCTAAGTCACAAGATAAATTAAATAACAAATTAGATCAATTAGTAAAATCTAAAATTTTAACAAGATATTATTTTACTTCTGATGAAGGTAAAGGAATTTATAGAATTTACTGTTTAGAAAAGATGGGAAAATATTTATTAAATTCTAAAGAAATTGATTGTAAATGGCAACCATCTGATAATACAAAACCAGTACCAATGATTAAAAAGAGATTGGCTGGAAATCAAACATTAATTGCTTATTTAAGAAAAGTAAAAGCATTCGATAGCTATATTGTAAAACCAGCCATTACAGCAAAAGTATCAGGAAAGTTATTTAAAGCAAGTGGTGGAGCTGTTAAACTTACGAAAAATGGAAAATCAATCCAATTTGTTTTTGAAGTTATTAGAAGAGAACCTGACTGGGAGAAAAAATTAGTTGAAAGAACGAGATTATATAAAGAATTCTATGAAAACTATGTTCCAGGTGATTCTGGATTTGCAGCAATGCCACAATTGATATTAATTTGCGAAGATGAAAAACATATGGCAGAAACATTTAAAGAAATTGTAACAAATAAATTAGAGATTCCACAAATCAAATTATATTTTACAACTGATTTAAGACAAAATAAAGAAACTTTAGAAGATACATTAGTAGATTTTAAATTAGTAGATGGAAAATATAAAATGGAAAATGTAGAATTAAAATTATTAGGAATGTAA
>CAMLUB010000071.1 GCA_946486515.1 uncultured Clostridium sp. | reverse complement strand
CACCAGGAGGTTCTATTACAGACGGAATGGGAATTATAGATACAATGAATTATATAAAATGTCCTGTATCAACAATCTGTATAGGAATGGCAGCTAGTATGGGAGCAGCACTACTAGCAGCTGGGGAAAAAGGAAAGAGATTTGCCACACCAAATGCAGAAATCTTAATTCATCAACCATTAATTGGTGGTGGCGGACTTTCAGGTCAAGCAACAGAAATTAAAATTCATGCAGATCACTTAGTAAAAACAAGAGAAAAATTAAATAAATTTTTAAGTGAAAGAACAGGTCAAACAGTTGAACAAATCCAAAAAGATACAGAAAGAGATAATTACATGACAGCAGAAGAAGCTTTAAAATATGGATTGATTGATGGAATTATGGACAAAAGAAAATGATAGAAAAATCTTTTGAAATATTAAAAAACAAGTGTATAATAATTGTTAATTTTAATATAATATATGAAGAAAGATTTTAGGAAGGAATGAAAAAATAAATGGCAAAAAATGATGTACCAAAAAGTGTAAGATGTTCATTTTGTGGTAAAGCGCAAGAAAATGTTAGAAAAATTGTTGCAGGTCCAGGGGTGTATATTTGTGACGAATGTATTGACCTTTGCAATAGTATTATAGAAGCAGAATTATATGATGATGATAAAGCAGGATACACATTAAATGAAATAAATGATATTCCAAGCCCAAGAGAAATCAAAAAAGTATTAGATGATTATGTGATTGGGCAAGAAGATGCCAAAAAGACATTATCAGTTGCAGTATATAATCATTATAAAAGAATTGCACATGAAGAAAATGCAAGTAAAGATGATGATGTAGAAATCCAAAAAAGTAATATTTTGTTATTAGGACCAACAGGATGTGGAAAAACGCTACTTGCAAGAACTTTAGCAAGAATATTAGATGTACCATTTGCAATCGCGGATGCTACAACATTAACAGAAGCAGGATATGTGGGAGAAGATGTGGAAAATATCTTATTAAAACTTATCCAAGCAGCAGATGGAGATGTTCAAAAAGCAGAAAAAGGTATTATTTATATAGATGAAATTGATAAAATTACTAGAAAATCAGAAAATCCATCAATTACAAGAGATGTTAGTGGAGAAGGTGTACAACAAGCTTTATTAAAAATTATAGAAGGAACCATAGCATCAGTACCACCACAAGGTGGAAGAAAACATCCAAATCAAGAGTTAATTCAAATTAACACAGAAAATATATTAATTATCTGTGGAGGAGCATTTGAAGGATTAGAAAATATTATCAAAGATAGAACTGGAAAAAAATCTATCGGATTTGGCTCTAAAATAGAGAGTACAAGAGATATTAGTCAATATGAAGTTTTTAAAGAATTATTACCACAAGATTTATTGAAATTTGGCTTGATTCCAGAATTTATTGGAAGATTGCCAATTGTAGCAACTTTGCAAGAATTAGATAGAGAAGCACTAATAGAAATATTAAAAGAACCTAAAAATTCATTGATTAAACAATATCAAAAATTATTTGAAATTGATGGTGTAGAATTAATATTTGAAGAAGATGCATTAGGAGCGATTGTAGATAAAGCAATTGAAAGAAAAACAGGTGCAAGAGGATTGCGTTCAATCATTGAGGAAAGAATGAGAGATATTATGTTTGATATCCCATCAAATCCAAATATTGAAAAATGTATTATTACAAAACAAACGATATTAAATAATGAGGCACCAGATATTGTTGTTAATAACAATAAGCAAAAACAGCAAAAAGGCAAAAAGAAAAGACAAGTGCCAGAAAATGAAGAAAAAGAAACCGCATAGAAAATAAAAACTACTTTTGATTAAAACCAAGAGTAGTTTTTTTTTGTATATTTGCAATAGGAAAAGTGAATACTAAGCAAAAAAAGGAGGAAAGTTCAAATGCTAAGAGCAGAAAAAGGAATTACATTGATTGCTTTAGTCATTACAATTATCATATTATTAATTTTGGCAGGAGTAAGCATTGTGACGATAACAGCAGAAAACGGAATATTAAATAAAGCAAATGAAGCAAAGGTAGAAACAAGAGGAGCAACTGTAGAAGAAAGAAAAACATTATGGGAAATAGAAAAAAAGACAGATAATTATCTAGAAGAAAATATAACACAAGCATTAGAAAAATTATTAGATGACTTAGAACAAGAAAATTTAATTACATCAGCAGAACGAGCACAAATAGAAAGAGATGGACATGTGGTCATAGGAAGTAGAGATATCGTTTTTATGAATAAACCGCTACCAAGCACAGTAGAAACAACACCATATTATCCAGATGAAAATTGTAAATATGTAGAAGGAAATTTAGATACAGGATTAGTAATTGCAGATAAAAATGGAAATGAATATGTATGGATAGAAATACCTAAAAATATTACGAAAGATGCCAATACAAAAGAGGAATTGTATCATGTATTAAATGAATATTCAATAGACTATAAAGATACGTGGGATTGGGGATTAACGAATTCAGATATATGGTATGAAGGTTGTGGATTATCACAAGAAGAATATAATAACAATTATATGAAAATGTTAAATAGTATCAAAGAAAATGGTGGTTTTTATATCGGAAGATATGAAATGGGAAGTGTTGTACCTAGAACGGAAAGCAGTAATACAACCGAATCAGCTGTAAAAATTGATATGTATCCATATAATTGGGTAACAATTGAGGAAGCGGAAAATATTTGTGAAACATATAGTTTAGGTGATAGAACATGTAGCTTAATGTATGATATTCAATATAATTTAGCGTGCAAGTTTCTAGAAGAAAAAAGTGAAGAGTTAACCAAAGCAGAAATAGCTGGAAATAGTGAAAGTTGGGGAAATTATAGGTCACATGATATGAAACTAGATAGAGGAAAATACATGATAGATGATAAGAGTATAGGCGAAGATAGTGATTGGCTAAATTACACAGAAAATTCTGAAGTAGTAGACAATATGATAAAACAAAATGGTAAAGCAGCACTGATTACAACAGGAGCTTCAAAGGAAAATAAAATTTTGAATATTTATGATTTTACAGGAAATGTGTTTTGTTATACATTAGGAAATTATCAAAATGGAGATATAGGATCAGATAATTTTCCAGTTATAAGAGGCGGAAGTTTTTATCAAGATGGAAGTTATATGGCTGCTTCATGGAATTCTTGGGGAGATATATATGATAGAGAAATACAAATTGGTTTTAGAAATTGCATTTACTAGGGGGGAAAACATTTTATAAAAAATAAAAATATGATGATGGATTAGAGTATACTTGATAGAGCAATTACTAAAAAAGTATTGTTTTGTCAAGTATATTTAGTTTATATGAAATTACATTTTTTTCTTGTTAAAACCTAAAAATTCTGATATACTTGTCCTAGTAAAAAGGAGAAGTAAATGATAGCAGAAGTCATAATTAATAGAGGAGCAAAAAAACTAAATAGAACCTTTGACTATAACATACCAAAGGAATTAGAAGAACTAATATTAGTAGGAAGCAAAGTATTAGTTCCTTTTGGTAATGGAGGAAAACTAACAGAAGCCTTTGTTGTAGGACTAAAGGAAACATCTGCTTTTGAAGTAAAAGATATAGCAAAGTTAGAAGAAAATTTGAGCAATAAACAAATTGCACTAGCGAAATGGATGGCAAAGAGATATTTTTGTAATGTAGCTGATTGTATTAAATTAATGCTAACACCAGGAACTAGAAATAAAGACAAAGAAAAAAGAATTCAAGATAAAACGATAAATTGTGTTTATTTAAAAAAAGATAGAGAAGAAATTGAAATTGAAATCGAAACAGGAAAAATAAAATCAGAAAAACAAAAAAGAGTATTAAATTTTATAAAAGACAATGAAGGAGCAACTGTACCAGAAATTGAGATGTTTACAGATTGTGCAAGAGGAATTGTTAATACTCTAGTAAAAAATAGCTATTTAGAAATTGTAGAAAAAAAGGTTGAAAGAAATCCACTATTAGGGAGAGATTGTGAAAAAACAAATAAGCTAAAATTAACAGAAGAACAAGAAAAAGCTTATAAATGTGTTGAAGAATCTATCAATCATAAACAATATCAACAATTTTTGCTATATGGTGTGACAGGTTCTGGAAAAACAGAAGTGTATTTGCAATTAATTGAAAAAGTATTAGACATTGGTAAAAATGCGATTGTATTAGTTCCAGAAATATCTTTGACACCACAAATGTTAGATCGATTTATTTCACGATTTGGAAAAGAAAAAATTGCCATTTTACATAGTAAATTATCGATTGGTGAAAGACATGATGAATGGGAAAGAATTCGAGAGAAAAAGGCAAGAATTGTGATAGGAGCAAGGTCTGCTATATTTGCACCAATTGAAAATATTGGAATCATTATCATAGATGAAGAACATGACAGTTCCTATAAATCAGAAACCAATCCAAGATACAATGCCAAAGAAATTGCGAAAGTTTTGGCAAAAGAAAATCAAGCACCCTTGGTATTAGGAAGTGCAACACCAGATATGACCACTTTCTATCATGCGACAAATGAGGATGAATTAGGAAATACCAAAATCAAATTATTAACACTTACAAAAAGAGCAAATCAATCTTCACTTCCAAAAGTAGAAATTATTGATTTAAAGCAAGAATTGGCAAATGGAAATCGTTCCATGCTTAGTATGGAATTATATAATAGTATTGAAGAAAACTTAAAACAAAAAAGACAAACGATTTTGTTTTTAAATAGAAGAGGATATTCAACCTTTATCATGTGTAGAAATTGTGGGTATACGGTAAAATGCCCAAACTGTAATATTAGTATGACATATCATAGTTATGAAAGAAAGTTAAAATGTCATTATTGTGGACATGAAGAAAACATTGTGACTGTTTGTCCAGAATGTCATAGTGATAAAATACGATATTTTGGAACAGGAACACAAAAATTAGAACAAGAAATTCATAAACAATTCCCAGAAGCATCCACCATTCGAATGGATATTGATACAGTAACCAAAAAAAATTCACATGAACAAATTTTAAATACATTTAAAAATAAGAATATTGATATTTTAATAGGAACACAAATGGTAGTAAAAGGACATCATTTTCCAAATGTAACGTTGGTAGGTGTAATTGCAGCAGACAGTTCTTTAAATATTGATGATTATCGAGCAAATGAAAGAACTTTCCAAATTTTAACACAAGTGGCAGGAAGAGCAGGCAGGGAAAATTTGCCAGGAAAGGTGGTTATCCAAACATACAATCCAGATAATTTTAGTATTATTTGTGCACAAAAACAAAATTATGACATGTTTTATGAAACAGAAATTGCACTTAGAGAACAGTTGAAATATCCGCCATTTTGCGATATAATATTGATTGGATTAAATAGTTATCAAGAGACAGAGATAAAAAATGTATCTAGTAAAATATATCAATATTTAGAAAAAAGATTAAATAAAGAAGAATTTAAAGTGTTAAGACCAATGCCTTGTCCAATTGATAAAATTCAAAATCGATATAGGTGGAGAATTATTATAAAAGGAAAAATGACAGAAGAGGCAAATGAAATGTTAAATGCTTGTTTAAAAGAGATATATCAAGAAAATATAAAAGATACAAGAATTGCGATTGATATTAATCCAAACAATATGAGCTAATGAAAAGTTGATGATTTTGGGGACGGAGCAAAAAATCATCACTTAAATTATTATAGAATATAAAAAAATAGATAAAAAATGAATAACAGGAAAGGTGGAAAAATATAATGGCAATTAGAAATCTAAGATATCAAGGAGATGACATTTTAAAGAAAAAATCAAGAGAAGTTCCAGAAGAAGATATTGCGAGCGAAAAAATACAATCTTTGATTGATGATATGATAGAAACGATGCATAAATATAATGGAGTGGGACTAGCTGCTGTTCAAGTAGGTGTATTAAAAAGAATAGTCGTAATTGATTTATATGATGACCATGGTCCAATCGTATTAATTAATCCAATAATCATTAAAACAAAAGGAGAACAAGAAGTAGATGAAGGTTGTTTAAGTTTTCCAAATGAATTTGCAAAAGTGATTAGACCAGCAG
>CAMLUB010000070.1 GCA_946486515.1 uncultured Clostridium sp. | reverse complement strand
AATAAATGGGATGAATATGAAAAAGAAACAGGAACATTAGAAAAATATAAAAAAGATATTTATAACAAATTATCATATTTATCTTATGCACCAATTATATTCATATCTGCTAAAACAGGACAAAGAGTTAACAAATTATTTGATATGATTAATCATGTCAATGAACAAAATAGTTTGAGAGTATCAACTTCTGTTTTAAATCAGGTGATTAATGAAGCCATTGCGATTGTACAACCACCAACAGATAAAGGAAAACGATTAAAAATATTGTATGGAACACAAGCTTCAACAAAACCACCAACATTTGTCATATTTGTGAATGATAAAGAATTATTCCATTTTTCTTATGAAAGATATTTAATTAATCAATTCAGAAAAGAATTTGGACTAGAAGGGACACCAGTTAGAATCATTGTAAGAGAAAAGGTTGAAAAATAAATATACAATTCTTTTCCAACACAGATTTACATTAAAAGAAAACAAAATAAAAGATGGATAAAATAAAGGAGGTAACATATGATATATAATGTCATAACAGCAATCATTGCTTATTTAATAGGAAGTGTTAATTTTTCAGTTATTTTAAGTAAGAAAATGGCTGGATTTGATGTAAGAGAAAAAGGAAGTGGGAATGCAGGAACAACTAATATGCTTCGCTCTGTTGGAAAAAAAGCAGCAGCATTAACATTAATGTGTGATGTTTTAAAAGGGGTTGTCGCTATTCTAATTGCTATGTTTATTGGATGGGCATTTAAAGTAGAAAATCAATCATTATTAGTTCAAATAGCAGGAATTGCAGTTGTATTGGGACATACATTTCCAATATTTTTTGGATTTAAAGGTGGAAAAGGTGTTGCTACTTCTTTAGGAATTTTAATTATGAGCAACTGGCAAATTGGATTAATCTGTTTGGTGTTTGGTGTATTGTTAATAGCTTTAACAAGAATGGTATCTGTAGGATCATGTGCAGCTGCAGTTTTATTCCCAGTATTAACATTATTCATAACAGACAATTATATTGTGGCACAAGGGAGTGGATATTTAATTTATAGTATTATATTAGCTGTGATTGTACTATTTAATCATAGAAGCAATATCAAAAGAATTATGGCTGGAAAAGAGAATAGAATTAGTTTTAAAAAATAAGGAAGGCGTGCGTTAACGAAATCAAAGATTTCGACGCACAAATGTGAAGACTGCTTCGCAGTACTTCACAAATATAGGAAGCCTAACCTTGTTGTATACGGAAAAATCCACATAGGGTCAAGATAAAAGTCGATTTTTCTTTTGAAAATAAAATATTAAATTTTTATTTTCACTTTGAGCCTAAGTAACTTAAAGTTTCATATTGTTTCCTATACAATAAGAAAAGTGCATACAATCCACTGAGGATTGTTTACATATATATAATGGGAAGTTAATTAAAAAATTATATATGTTAAATGAAATATGAAATCACAAATGAAACAAAAGAATAAATACATAAAAAAGGAAGGGATGAATCAAAAGTGAAAAATATAGCAATTATAGGAAGTGGAAGTTGGGGCGTTGCATTAGCAATACATCTGGCAAGATGTGGAAATGTAGTAAAAATATGGTCTTTTACAGAAGATGAAAAAAAACTGATTAATCAAGAAAAAAGATGTAAATTCTTACCAGATGTAAAATTACCAGAACATATAGAATGTTTTACCAATTTTGAAGAAGTCATAAAAGATACAGAATTTATCTTACATGTAACACCATCAAAATTTACAAGAGATATATTTAAACAATACAAACAATATATTGGCAAAAAACCAGTTATTATTTGTTCAAAAGGATTTGAAAAAGATTCTTTAAAAACACTAGATGAAGTATTAGAAGAGGAATTACCAGGTGTTCGAATAGGTGTATTATCTGGACCTAGTCATGCGGAAGAAGTTTCAATTGCAATTCCAACTGTATTGGTTATTGCTTCTAAAGATCAAGAAATATTAAACATGATACAAGATACATTCATGTGTCCAGAAATGAGAATCTATACATCAAATGATGTAAAAGGTGTTGAATTAGGAGGAGCATTAAAAAATATCATTGCTTTTTGTGCAGGAGTTGCAAGTGGAATTGGACTTGGAGATAACACATTTGCAGCATTAATTACAAGAGGATTAGGAGAATTAACTAGATTAGGTGTTGCCCTAGGGGGAGAAAAAGATACATTTTACGGGTTAAGTGGTTTAGGAGATTTAATAGTCACTTGTTTAAGTGAACATAGTAGGAATCGTAAAGCTGGAAAACTAATAGGAGAAGGAAAAACATTAGAAGAAGCTAAAAAAGAAGTAGGAATGGTTATTGAAAGTATAGACAACATAGAAGTAGCTTACGAATTAGGAAAAATACATAATGTATATATGCCGATTGTCGAAACGGTATATCAAGTAATTTATAAAAAATTGGATCCCAAAAAGGCAGTTAATGATTTAATGACACGAGAGAAAAAAAGCGAATAATATAGTAATATAAGGAAATAATAAATTATAAAATGATAAAAGAAAGGAATGTTGAAAATGGATTTTTTTAATAAATTAGGAAAAAAAGCATCAGAAGCATATAAAACAACAGCAGATAAAACAGGAAAGATTGCAAAAGAAACAAAATTAAAATTTAGAATGGGAGAATTAAAATCAAAAATAGAAGATATGTATGGAGATATAGGTAAAAAAGTATACGAAAAGCATCTACAAAAGGAAGAAATTACAGAAGATGCTGTATTAGAAGAATGTAAACAAATAGATGAAATGAGTCAAGAAATAGAAAGTATTAGAAAAGAATGTTTAGAATTAAGAGACAAAAAAATTTGTCAAAAATGTTTTAAAGAAATTGATAAAAACATGAAATTCTGTCCTGAATGTGGTGCACAACAAGAAGATGAACAGATCAAAGAAGTCGATGTTTTAGAAAATGTAGAAGATTCTTCAAAAGAAGAAAATATGCAAGAAAATACAGGATCTCAAACAAATTTGGAAAAAACAACAGAAGTAGAAATTAATCCAGATAGCCAAAATATTACAGAAGAAGAATTGAAAAATATTGGACAGTAAAGTACCAAATAAAATTCATGATATCTTTAATAAATAAATTTTGAATGTGATTGGAGAATTATTGGAAAGTCTTTAATAAATTTATGGAAAATGTTCGCGCTTGACGTGAAAGGGTGCCATAAAATTATTTTAGAGTTTCTTTTGAATCCTATTGAGCCGAAAAATTTATTTATTAAAGATATCATGAATTTTATTAATAGAAGAATATTTTTTGTAATATGGAAGCTTCTTTTTTTAATATAAAATAATATTTATAAGGAATAATTATAAAAGAGAAAAGTAGGTGTTAGAAATGAAAATAGTCGTACAAAGAGTCAAAGAAGCAGAAGTAAAGGTAGATGGAAAAATTGTTGGAAAAATCGGAAAAGGTTTTTTAGTTTTATTTGGTGTTACACATAAAGATACAGAGGAAAATGCAGATTATTTAGTGAAAAAGCTATGCAAACTAAGAGTTTTTGCAGATGACAATGATAGAATGAACTTGGCCTTAAAAGATGTAAATGGTGAATTATTAATTGTATCACAATTTACATTATATGCAGACTGTTCTCAAGGAAATAGACCTTCTTTTATAGAAGCAGCTAAACCAGAAAAAGCAGAAAAATTATATGCATATTTCTGTAAACAATGTGCTAAAAATGATATAAAAGTAGAAACAGGTAAATTTGGGGCAGATATGAAAGTAAGTTTGATAAATGATGGACCAGTTACCATTATTTTAGAAAAATAAGAAAATAATTTTTATAACTGAGTGAAAGAGGCGCAATAGATAATGTTACAAATCCTTAATTATCGTATTGAGCCGAAAAATTTATGAAATATAGGATAAGACAGGCTACCCTCTTAGAAGATATTTCAAGCTTTATTAGTAAGGAAATCGTTCATATAAGTATTTTATAATTTCATTTCCATTTTGTTCATTGATATGGATATAGACATTTTTATCAAGACAAATCCACATATGAATACAATAGTTATCCTTATTATCTAAAAAGACACCAACTATCTCAGCTAATTCAACAGGATTTGGGTATTGTTTTTCCCAAGTAAAGTCTTGATAAATTTCAACATCTGTATTATAAAATTTGCTTAAAAATTTATTTAATTCTCCTTTTTTTTCACTATATAAATTCACAGTTACACACATAATAATCTCCATCAAAAATGTTTATATTAAATATTATGAAAAATATTTTCATTTTTATACGAGAATAAACTAGTTAAAAAATGTAAATACTAAATAAAACAAATATGGAGGGATTTTGTTGAAAAAGTTTAAAATTATTTCATATATGATATTGTTCATTGTGTTAGTTATATTAGCATTAACTGTATATACAAGTGCTACTGAGAATAAGGAAGAAGATGAAAAAGAAAAAGTAATTTCAGAAATTCGATATTTAGACACAAAATTAGTGGATTTATTTAATAAGATGAACAATATAGAAACTAGAAATTATAAAATATATACAACAAAAATACAAGAATCTAGCTCTGCAGAAAATTCTGGAGGAAGTTCTTCTAATAATGGAAGTGAACAATCAAATTCTAGTTCTGAGAGTAATACAAATCAAGATAATTCAAATAATCAAACACAAACAGAAAATACAGGTGAAAACTATGAAATGCAAGCAATAGGTATTTTAACAAGTAGCAGAGATATTGATTGGACTTTATGCAAAAATGAATTAGAATTAATTTATTCATCTATATCTACTATAACTTTAGATTTATATAATTTGAAAGTATCTCAAGAGGATATATTAAATTTTAATAGTGATTTAGATCAGCTAACTGTTAGTATACAATCAGAGGATAAACAACAAACATTAGACAGTTTAGTAAAACTATATGAATATATAACTAGATTTGGGCAATCAGTGATTGAGGATACAGTATATAAAATAGTTCTTAATACAAAATTAAATGTTTTTAAAGGTTATGCTAAACTAGATAGTGGTGATTGGGTAGGAATAAATACAAATATGGAAGACGCAATCAATGTTTATGAAACATTATTAACAAATACACAAATGGATACAAATAAACAAACGAGTATTAATAAAGGATATGTCATGTTAAATGAATTAAAAAATGCAGTAAATATACAAAATAGTTCCGTATTTTTGATAAAATACAAAAACTTACTAGAAGAAATTAATAATTTATGATATAATAGAAAATAGAGTAAATTGAATAGTCGCTGGTAAATCTCCGAAAGGAATTACGAGAGGAAAGTCCGGGCTCCATAAGAGCAATGATGCTAGATAACGTCTAGTGGGGGTGACCCTAAGGAAAGTGCAACAGAAAATAACCGCCAAATTTTGGTAAGGGTGAAAAGGTGAGGTAAGAGCTCACCAGCAATATGGTGACATATTGTGTTTGTGTAAACCCCATCAGGAGCAACACCTTACAGAGAAGATTAAGCCTGCTCTGGCGCCTTCTCGATTCTGCGTGGCTTGAGGTATATAGTGATATATATCCTAGATAAATGACTATTTTAAACGACAGAACCCGGCTTACAGATTTACTCTTTTTTTATATTAGTAATTTTTTCATATCATCTGGTAAGGGACAAGTAAAACATAGTTCTGCTTTTGTAATAGGATGAATAAAAGATACCATGTAACTATGTAAAGCTTGCCTAGAAATTAAAGGGGAAGGGTTCCCATATAGAGTATCACCAAGTATTGGGTGACCAAGATTACTAAAATGAACGCGAATTTGATGTGTTCTACCGGTTTCTAATTTGCATTTAACAAAAGATAAGGTTTGTATATTATTTAAAGATTGGTACTTCGAAGATGGATATGGTAATACTTTTATTATTTCATAAATTGTTTTAGAAGGTTGACCAGTAATATTAACACATCTTTCAATAATACTACCAGGTTTTCTAGCAATAGGTAAGTCAATGATTCCATATTTTTGTTTAAGAGTTCCTTCAATCATACAAAGATATTCTTTATGAAAAAGATTTTTATTCATTTGCTGGCTAAGTGCTTCTTGGATATAAGCACATTTTGCAAAAATAACCAATCCGAGAAGTATTAAAATCTAATCGATTAACTGGTCTAATTTTCTTTTGCAAACCAATAGAGT
>CAMLUB010000069.1 GCA_946486515.1 uncultured Clostridium sp. | reverse complement strand
TGACCAATACTAATAAATCGAGGGCTTAACCACAATTTTAATAAAAGAGAGAAAAAAATCTTAAAACTTATTTTTCATCTATGTATTTTTGAGTGTGCTATGCATACAATAATTTTCTAGTGACGATGACATTTAGGGTAATACCTGTTCCCATTCCGAACACAGAAGTCAAGCCTAAGTGTGCCGAAAATACTTGTGGGTTACCCTACTGGGAAGATAGGTTGTTGCTAGATTTTTTTAATATACCAATAATTTTCATATTTGTATGAAAAAGTTAGAAATTAGTATACGAATAATCGTATATTAATTTCTAATTTTTGCTTTTTGATAAAAAATATGGTATAATATTGTTTATGAATGCTATAAAGCATAATTTATACTAAAAAGAGAGGAATGAAAAAATATGATAAAAAAGAAGGATGCTTATGAAATTTTGAGAACAAATAGAGAAGCTATCAATATAAGAAAGGACGAACAAGCAAGAAATGCGTTTGTTAAATCAAAAGCAGAAGATGCTAAAAGAGAAATTTATATAAAAATTTACATCATAGAGAAAAAACTAAAAAATGTACAAGGTGTGCAAAAACAATTACTCATAGTTGAGAAAAAACAATTAGAATCACAGTTAGAAGAAATTGATAATGCATATATACAAGTATGTGATGATTCGAGAAGACAATATTATGATTTAATAACTAGTACAGGTAATCAAATAGAGAGAGAAGATAAAAAACAAGTTCATCAAAATGCTTATGAAATGTTGTTTACATCAAGAGAATATTGTAATAATCCTTTTGAACAAAAAAGAATTGATAAATTTTTAGAAAAAATGCATACTACAATTTTAAGAAGTGAACAGGATTTATTAACAACTATGGAAGAAGAATTAAAAAAAGTGGAGAATGATTCTAGTAATAAAAGTTTTAGACAAAAATATAAATTACAAACAGATATTGCACATATAAGAGAAAAAATTGCAAAAATAGATCAAGCTTATGAGCAAATAAGAACGAAAGATGCAAGAGAAGAATATAATATGAAATTAGACAAGGAAAAAGAACAAGAGCAAGAAAAATTACGACAAAGTCAATTAAAGAAAAAATATAAAGTAAAAGCAAATCCTAATAATGTACATCAAGTTGCATACAGAGCAACAACACAAACTAAACAAGATAATTTAGAAAAAAACGCAACTCAAAATTTGCCTATAAACCTAATAAGAAAAGATGGAACACAAATATCATTGGAAAGAATAGGTTTATTAGCTTATCGTATGAAACATGGTATAACAGGTAAAATAGAACAATATAGAATTATGAGAACAATTCTGGGTCAACAAAAGTGTGATGAAAGATATGTGAATATAAATAGAGCAGCACTATCTATAAATCCTACAACAGGAGAAATTAAAAACAAAAAGTATTATGAGTTTGTTGCAAATGAATTGTTATCAGAAGATAGCATAGAAGGGGCAAAATATAATCAAGGATATTTAGGAGAAGTATTAAAAGAAAAAAATGATAACTATTACCAAAGTTTAAAAAATAGTGATGAATTGTCAGCAGTAACGAAATTGGCAGAGCAAATTGAATTAGAAAGGTTAAAAGGAAAGGAACATGAGCAATAAAATCATTTGGAAACCTGGAACATTTATATATCCTTTACCAGTAGTAATGGTAAGTTGTGGTACAATGGAAAAATCTAATATTATTACTGTTGCTTGGACAGGTATTTTAAATACCAATCCAGCAACAGTATATATTGCTGTTAGACCTACTAGATATTCGTATCACTTAATAAAAGAGCAAGGAGAATTTGTTATTAATTTAACAAATAAAAATCTAGCAAGAGCAACAGACTGGTGTGGAGTAAAAACAGGTAGTAAAGTAGACAAATTTAAAGAAGTGAAATTAACAAAGGAAAAAGCAAATTTTGTAAAATGTCCTATGATAAAAGAAAGCCCAGTATCTGTTGAATGTAAGGTAAAAGAAATACAAGAAATGGGAAGTCATCACGTGTTTGTAGCAGAGGTTTTAGCAATTCATGCAGATAAACAATATATAGATGAAAAAGGTGCTTTTGATATTTCTAAATGTGATTTAATAGCTTATGCAAATGGTCATTATTATGCATTAGGAAAAAAGCTTGGAAAATTTGGTTTTTCTGTTCAAAAAAAGAAGAAAAATAGAAGAAAAAAGAAATAAATTAGAAAGAGGAAAGAAAAAATTTCAAAAAAATTCACTAAAAAAGTGGAAAAATTCATTGACATATCAAGGAAAAAATGATAGAATATTTAAGCGTATGTATATTATGGACATGCGTTCACATCGTTTAAAAAAGTAATGTAAAATTCGGAGGTGTATTTAAATGGCAGCAAAAGGTCCAAGAGAAAATATAACATTGGAGTGTACAGAATGTAAAAGTAGAAATTATACAACAACAAAGAATAAAAGAAATAATACAGATAGATTGGAAATTGTTAAATATTGTAAATTCTGTAAAAAACGTACAACACATAAAGAGACTAAATAGTTAACAAGCTATTTTAAGGAGGATATAAAATGGCTAAAAAAGAAAAAAAGGTTACAAGTAAAGAAAACAATAATAATAAAGAGAATAAAAACAAAAAAAGTTTTTTTAAAGGGTTAAAAGCAGAATTAAAAAAAGTCATTTGGCCAACACCAAAACAATTGATTAATAATACAATAGCGGTTATTACAATTGTATTAATTACAACATTAATTGTTTTTATGTTAGATTTCGTTTTTGAATCATTAAATAAATATGGAATAGATAAAATTAAAAACTCTATTCAAGCAATAGAATCTACAAATACGGAAAACAATACTAATACAACACAAAATACAGAAAATAACACAATTGGAGTACAAAATACACAATCTACTGAAGAAACAACAAATACAACAGAAGAAACAGTAGATAATAACCAAGTGACTACTGAAAATAGTGTAGAATAATTTATTAAGGAGGCTTTTATACATGTCTCAAAAAGATTATGATATGATGCCTAGATGGTATGTTGTACATACATATTCAGGGTATGAAAATAAAGTAAAAAAAGACTTAGAAAAAACAATAAAAAATAGAGAACTTGAAGATTATTTCTTTGATATCATAGTTCCAATGGAAGAACAAATTGAAATAAAAGATGGAAAAAGAAAAGTAAATCTAAAAAAAGTTTTCCCAGGATATGTATTAATCAAAATGATTGTAACAGAACAATCTTGGTATATTGTTAGAAATACAAGAGGTGTTACAGGATTTGTAGGTTCTGGAACAGATCCCATTCCACTAACAGAAGAAGAAATTCGTAATATGGGATTTGAAGATGTTTCTATCAACGTTGATTATGATGTTGATGAACAAGTACAAGTTATGAATGGTCCTTTTGAAGGATTTACAGGAACAGTAAAAGAAATTAATAAAGAGAAACATAAGGTAAAAGTTTTAGTTTCAATGTTTGGTAGAGAAACACCAGTTGAACTAGAATTCTCACAAGTTCAAAAAATAAAATAAACAAAAATAAAAAATAGGGAGAACACATTATCAAGGGTCAACAGTTAATCACAAGGGGAAGGGACATACCTTAACCTAAGAGGAAATGACCTAAAGGTAAGGGGTGTCCCTTGACAATAGTAGAAGGAGGTGCCATTACAATGGCAGAAAAAGAAGTTACAAATATTATTAAATTACAAATAGAGGCAGGAAAAGCAACACCAGCTCCACCAGTAGGTCCAGCTTTAGGTTCAAGTGGTGTTAACATTATGCAATTTGTTAAAGAATTTAATGATAGAACTGCAAATCAACCTGGAATGATTATACCAGTTGTGATTACTGTATATAAAGATAAATCATTTGATTTTATAACAAAAGTACCACCAGTTGCAGTTTTAATCAAAAAAGCAATTAAAATTCAAAAAGGTTCAGGAAAACCAAATAAAGAAAAAGTTGCTAAAATAACAAAAGCACAAGTAAAAGAAATTGCTGAACAAAAAATGCCAGACTTAAATGCTGCATCATTAGAAACAGCTATGAGTATGGTAGAAGGTACTGCTAGGTCTATGGGTGTTGTTGTTACAGACTAAAACAAATGAAAAGCAGCAATCTTCACATTTTTGTTAATTGTTCCAAACCTCGATGTACAAACGTACACCTTCGGCTTGAACCAATTAGACAAAAATGCAAATTTTACTACTTTTGATTTGTTTTATAAGATAAAAGTTTAAAAATATAAAAGTTTTTAATATAATCAAAAAATAGATAAATTAATTGGGAGAGCACAGCTCGCTAATACCAAAGGAGGTTAAAAAAATGAAAATGTCAAAAAGATATGCAGAAAGTGTAAAATTAGTTGACAAAACAAAAGAATATGATATAAAAGAAGCATTAGATATCATTGAAAAAATGCCAAAAGCGAAATTTGATGAAACAGTTGAATTACATGTTAAATTAGGTGTTGATTCAAAACATGCTGACCAACAAGTAAGAGGTACAGTTGTACTTCCAAATGGTACAGGTAAAACACAAAAAGTATTAGTATTTGCAAAAGGACCAAAAGCAGAAGAAGCTCAAAAAGCAGGTGCTGATTATGTTGGAGCAGAAGAATTAATACCAAAAATCCAAAATGAAAACTGGTTTGATTATGATGTAGTTGTTGCAACTCCAGATATGATGGGTGTTGTAGGAAGATTAGGAAAAGTATTAGGACCAAAAGGATTAATGCCAAACCCTAAATCAGGAACAGTTACAATGGATGTAACAAAAGCAATCAATGAAATTAAATCAGGAAAAGTAGAATATAGATTAGATAAAACAAATATTATTCACTTAGGTTTTGGTAAAGTATCTTTTGGTGCTGATAAATTAGTTGAAAACTATGAAACAGTTATGAATGCAATTATTAAAGCAAAACCAGCAGCAGCAAAAGGTCAATATATAAGAAGTGTAGCAATCGCTAAAACAATGGGACCAAGCTTATTCATTAACCAAAAATAATTGACAAATAAGATTATATAGAAAAATAGCCAAAGACAGTAGGCAATCATAAGTCCTACCGAGGTTAGTATAAAGAAGTATATACAAATATATGCACGCTTTATATCCTCGGTATGGATATAAGCGTGTTATTTATTGTCAAGGACAACAAGATTATGTGGTATCTGACTGCAATCTTTGATTGCTATGTTAGGTAAGTCCTTATTTTATAATATAAATAATCTAATAGGAGGTGAATATAAATGGCAAGTGAAAAAATACTAAATCAAAAGAAAGAAGAAGTGTCTAAATTAGCAGCAGAAATGAAAGATGCTAAATTAATACTTTTAGTAGATTATAGAGGAATTAATGTAACTGATGTAACAAATTTAAGAACAAACTTAAGAAATGTAAATGCAAAATATGCAGTTATAAAAAATAATATCACAAGAAGAGCATTAGCTGAATGTGGAATTGAAGAGTTAAATGATCAATTAGTTGGACCAACAGCAATTATTATGAGTGATGAAGATTACTTAGAACCAGCTAAAGCAATCTACAATTTTGCTAAAAATAATGATTACTATAAAATTAAAGGTGGAGTTATTGAAGGTAAAGTAATGACAGCAGAAGAAATTATTACATTGGCAAAATTACCATCAAGAGAAACTTTACTATCAATGCTTGCTGGAGCTTTACTTGGAAATATTTCAAAAGTTGCAGTTGCACTTGATCAAATAAGAATCAAAAAAGAAGCTGGAGCTGAAAGTGCAGAAGTACCAGCTGAAGCTTAATGAATTATGAAATATATAAAATAAGAGTGGTGAACTGATATCACTAAAAAATATTTAGGAGGATTTTAAAATGGAAAAAATAGAAAAATTAATTGAAGAAATTGACAGCTTAACAGTTGTTGAATTAGCTGATTTAGTAAAAGCTATAGAAGAAAAATACGGAGTATCTGCAGTAGCAGCTGCTGCACCAGCAGCAGGAGCTGTAGCAGGAGGAGAAGCAGCAGCTGAAAAATCATCATACGATGTTGTTTTAACAGAGGCTGGAGACCAAAAAATTAAAGTTATTAAAGTTGTTAGAGATGCAACAGGTTTAGGATTAAAAGAAGCAAAAGATTTAGTTGAAGGAGCACCAAAAACAATTAAGGAAGGTGCTTCTAAAGAAGAAGCTGAAGAATTAAAAGCTAAATTTGCAGAAGTTGGAGCAGTTGTTGAATTAAAATAATTTGTTTCAATGTATAAAGCGTGTTATTATAT
>CAMLUB010000068.1 GCA_946486515.1 uncultured Clostridium sp. | reverse complement strand
CATCAATTCTTAGTTTTCCCACTACACCTTCAAATAATTTTATTTCAATATTGTGTCCACCAAGTGTCTTAATTGTTTCTTTTAAGTCAATTTTCTTTTTATCTATTTCAATATTATATTGTTTTAATAATTCTTGTGCAATATCTTTACTAGATACACCTCCAAAAATCTTTCCATTTTCTCCTGCTTTTACCTTCATCTTTAATAGTATTTTTGACAATTTATCTGCTGTTTTAATTGCTTCTTCTTTTTCTTGACTCTTCTGAAATCTTGCAGAATCTTGTTTTGCTTTCAATTTTGCCATATTCTCTTTATTAGCCTCAACTGCTAAACGCTTTGGAAATAGAAAATTTCTTGCATAGCCATCTGATGCATTAATCACTTCATCTTTCTTTCCTACACCTTTTATATCTGCTTTTAAAATAACTTTCATGTTAATTCCTCCTTATTTGTTTTATCATATTAAATTTTTTTATCTATGAAATATTCCGTATGCTATATTTTACATCATTTTCTTCTTTTTTTCAACTTTTATTTTGAAATACTTGCCAAGAGGGACGTGCCTTTTTGGCAACCTTTTAAATTTTATAAAAAAAATGACATATCCCACCTTACTTAAGATGATAAGGTCTGAATAATAATAACAAAATAAAACAATAGTGGACTTTCTTAAACATTTTATCTGTTGCTAACATGCCAAAACCCACGTCATTGTTCGGCGCCAAATTTTACGTTAGTAAAATTTGTGTGCAATTATTAGAACGAAGCGATGTTCTTATTTAGGAAAAACTCGATTATCTTTTAAAAATAAAATTTTAATATTTATTTTCACTTTGATCCTAAATAACTTAAAGTTTCATATTGTTTCCTATACAAAGACAAAAAGTTGCCAAAAAGGCACGTCCCTCTTGGCAACCTCAGTTTTCGATTTCGGAAAAATATTCATTAATTCTATTGATTAGTTCTTGCTTCGTTTCTTCCATTGTCATTCCTTCTACTTGTGCACCAGCTAATGTGATGTGGCCTCCGCCGCCTAGTTTTTCTAATATGATTTGAACATTGATGTCTCCTATTGATCTCCCGCTAATACATATTTTATTTCCGACTTTTCCCATGACAAATGATGCGGTTATATCACTAATTGTTAATAACTCATCTGCTGCTTTTGCACATATTAAACTTGCTTCTTTATCTTTCTTTTCATATGTTGCAATAGCAATTGTTTCATTGACAATTTCTGCTTTTTTTACAATTCCCGCAATTTTATTGAAGGTGTCTAAATTACTTTGGAACCATTTTTTTACTCTAATAATGTTGACACCACATCTACGCAAATAGGCTGCTGCTTCAAATGTTCTAACTCCTGTTTTAAATGTGAAGTTCTTTGTGTCCATCATGATTCCTGCATACAAACTTTCTGCTTCAATGGTTTTTATGTCTACACGTACTTCTGCATATTGTAATAATTCTGTTACCAATTCTGCTGCAGAAGATGCATATACTTCTTGGAATGTTAATGTTGCATTTTCTATATAGTCTGCACTTCTTCTATGATGATCGATAATAACAATTTTATCTGTTCTTTTTAGTAATTCTGGTGCTTCTACATATGTGGTTTTATGAGTATCTACTACAACTACCAATGTTTCTTTATCTATATTTTCTTCTGCTACTTCTTTTGTGATTAATGTGTCTTCATATTCTGGTTCTTTTGCTAAATCTGCTTTAAAGCTTTGCAATGTGTTTGTTTCATTACTATCAATAATATATGCCTTTTTCCCTAAACTTTTGGCTAATCGATAAATTCCCATACTAGATCCCATTGAGTCAATATCTGGATTAGTATGTCCCATTACCATAACTTTGCTTGCATCTTTTATTAGATTTTCTAATGCATGTGCTACTACTCTTGCTTTTACTTTTGTTCTTTTTTCTACTTCTTGGGCTCTTCCTCCATAGAATTTATAAATTTCATTTTCTCTAATAACTGCTTGGTCTCCACCACGTCCTAATACGATATCCATTGCCGCTTGTGCTGATTTATATTTTTCTTTATCTGTTGTTCCATCATTTGATATCGCAATACTTAATGTAATTTGCACATTTTCTTTTGTTTCTATATCTTTTACTTTATCTAAAATACTAAATTTGTCTTGTTTTACTTTTTCAAAATATCTTTGTTCAAATAAGTAAACATATCTGTCTCTGTCAGATTTAATTAATACTCCATTGCTTTTATCTGTCCATTCATAAATACATTTATCAATTTCTGCCGTAACCTGTGGCTTTTCTTCACTTTCTAATTGTTGCATAGTTTCTTCATAATTGTCTATCATGATAATGGTTACACATGATTTTGAATCTTTATATTCTTCTTTTAATTTTACAATTTCTGTTTCATCTATAAAGTATAACATCATCATATATTTATCATCATGTTTTTTATCATATTTTCTAGAATGAACAAATTTTCCTAATACTTCATAATGTTTATGATTTAATTCGATATGTTTTGAAATTTCTTTTTCTTTTGTATCATCTTTTTCTGTTTCTTCTATGTCTGACTTAATATCATCTATTAAATTGGTTAAATATTGATTCATATCAAATCCTTCAAATTCAGATATGAATTTACCACTTCTCCATATGACATTTCCATTAGATTCCATAATGATTAATGGAAATGGAGAGTTGATTAAACTACTTTTTGCTGCTGTATCTACTGATAAGGTTAAATCTTGCAATGTTTCTGATATTTCACTTTTCCTTCTATTGTTTGCATAATATGAATAGGCAATAACTGCCATAAAAATTAATACAGATGGTATTATCATGATGACATTTTCTATACAAACAATGACTAACAATATAAATATAATTGCTAAATATATTTTTGTTTTTGATAATAGTTTATCGAAAACTTTCCTATTTGTATTTTGCATAAATATATTTCTCCTCATAATTATTCTATTATATTTTACTTGGAAATGGCTATTTTGTCAAGTTTTTTAAAATTACCAAGGGAACCCTTTTGGGCACAACAGTTCAGACCTAACCAACCTTCCAGAGTTTTTTAAGAATTCGAATGCGACCAGAGTCATTTTAGAAATTCTAAAGCAAAAACTATAAAGGATCCTGTTTCTGGGTATTGTTATAGTTTTTGCTTTAGAATTTCTTAAATGGGAATCGAAGGGTAGCCGAGAATCTTAAAAAATATAACATAACATCTCTGGAAGGTTGGTTAGGTCTGAACTGTAACATATATTATTTTTTAGCAATCATTTGTCTTGATATACACTTGTCAATGATATATGTTTTATAATATAATATTGTTGTATTTTTATAAAATATAACATGAGAATATTCATATACTAAAATAATTTAAATTTATTAGGAGGATTTTAAATGCATCAAACTTCATTATTAAAGAATGATATTGAATTACTCAATTCATTAGATGAACCATCTAATGAAAATATAAATATCATTACCCAAATGTTAAGTTCTAGAAAAGCAATTAAACAAATTTGGACTCATTTAAATGATCATTTAAAAGCATGCCCAGAAATTCATATTGCTTTCATAAAACATATTTATGTGAATTCTTTTAATAGTATTCAAAATTTTTTGCAAAATGATGCAGGTCTTTCATCAGAAAAATTTTTTATTCTTTTAAAGCAATATAATCCAGAATTTTTTGAATATTGTATTAAATTAAATAAAATTCCTAAGGATATAAAAATACAAGCTATTGTAGAAAAACCAGAATTAGCTAAATATCTTACTGTAGAAGATCCTATCAAAGAAATTATAGATTTGCAACCAGAAATTGTTCCTTATTTATCTTCTAAAATTCCCCATACAATTGAAGTCTTGGGAGAAAATGGTATTGATAAAACTTCTTTCTGGAATGATAATAATCAAGCAATACAATATTTTGAGTTACCAAATGGTATAAATTTAACAGGTAGAAATGATTATATAAAACTAGTACATGCTTATCTTCTAGAAAACACTTCTATACATGAATTTTGTAATCGTTATATGATTAATGATTCTAGTGCTTTTGCAAAAGTTTTGTTTAGAGTTCAAGAAGAAGATTCTTCTTTAGATGAACAAATTACAGAAGTGAAAACTTCTGCTCAAAAAAAATATGTTGTCTTTATGCAAAATTTGATTGCAAACATTGTATCTGGGAAAAGTACTATAGAACAATCAATAGAAACCATTCCTACCATCAATGCCTATAGTTTTTTGGATGCAAAAAGTTTTTTAGATGAAACAACATATAATCAGCTTATGGGTCAGATGGCTTCGGAGATTGGTCTATCTAAATCTAGTACTTCTAAAAGAATTCCAGATAAATATAACGTTGAATTTCCTACTATAGGAAATCTAAGTATTGAAACTTTAATAGAATGGTTTTCATATGAAGGTAGTAAAAATCCTATTCATGATGTCAGCATAGCTCTAAAAAAATTGACTGGTATTTGCAAATATAATTCTGAAATAAAAATTCAACCAGATTTTATCACTTCAAAATTACAATCTGTTGCCTCTTCTTTTGAAGAAAAAATTAATCCATCTGTTCTTTTGCACAATATCTCTTTTGTAGATAAAAATAATCAAGTGATACATCCTACAGAGGAAAACATCCAAGACGCCATCGACTATTTGGAAGCAACAGATCGATACTTATGTCAAAAAAATATGAAATGTGTTTTAAAAGCAATTATTCAAAACACTTTAAAAAAAGATGATATATCTCAAGCAGAAAGTGAAAAAACACTAAAATCTGCACAAGAAAAGGCTGCTTGGCTAACTAGAGTGAAAAAAGTTAAAAGTGCTAACACGATAGATGATTATATTAGTAACATTGCTAACTCTAGAACAGAAGCAAATATCACTTCACCATCTCCTAAAGATGAACTAGAAACATTTTATCATGATGTTGAAACAACGGACAATTTGTATACAACAAAGGAAGCAGGAAAATCCACTTTAAATGCAAATCCACAAACAGTACAACATATTAGCCATATCTCTTTGGATGAAGATTTAAGGCAATATCCAAAGGAAAATGAAGAAGATGATGGTTACCCTAATTATGGAAAGGAATGATTTTACATGGTAAGTGCAGAATATGCTTGTGCCTATAAAGAAGTAATTGAATTATTAAAATTTATGCCAGTTGAAGATGTAAAGAAAATACCATCTAAAAATATTCTTCACTTTTTACATAATATGAATAAAAATTATCATTATGAAATTGATAAAACAAAATCTTTTGAAGAGCAGGAAAAATCTGAAATAACAAGAGCTATATTTGCTGTTTTATTCAGAGATTATTGGGCTACTTCAACTCAAAGAGAAAAAATCATTGCAAAAGAGAACTATGATTTATTAAAAATGGAAGAGGAAAAAAGAAATCTATATAATCCTAATGATATTTTTAAGAGGAAAAAGATAAATAAGAATATAGCATCCATAAAAACGACAGAAATGCAACTACAATCAGAAAGTTTTTGGCATAAAATCTTAAATAAAATTAAACATTTTCTTAAATCATAATTTATAAATTATGATTTTTTTCTGAATAAGAAACAATATGAATCTTTAAGTTATTCAACTCAAAATAAAAAACAATTTGTCTATGTAATAAAATCAACTTTACACAGAAAAATGCTTAAATTCATTTTTTTGTTACATAATATAATAAAAAGATAAAATAGGAGGATTTTATGGTTAAAACATTTTGTTCTATGGAAACTGGTTCAATTACTTTATTTGTTTTAGTTGCAATACTGTTTTTCTTGATTGTTAGTTTTAGTATATTTATGACTAGTAGTAATCAATATTTGTCTCAAACTACTGAAATAGATAAAATAAAGGAAGAATATGAGCAATCTGTTAATCATATTGACCAAATCTATAATGAAACATTATCTGAAAATTTATAAAAGTTGCCAAAGGGGACGTGCCTTTTTGGCAACTTTATTTTTATATCAATTTTTTCTTAATAAACTGTAAATAAACAAAAGTTGCCAAAAAGGCACGTCCCCTTTGGCAACTTTCTATTTTATTCCATATTTTCCGTATCTGCAACTTGTTCCAATTCTTTTTCTGTGCTGATATGAATATTTTGATATTTTTGCATACCTGTACCTGCTGGAATTAATTTACCAATGATAACATTTTCTTTTAATCCCATTAAGTCATCTGTCTTACCTTTAACAGCTGCATCTGTAAGAACTCTTGTTGTTTCTTGGAATGATGCTG
>CAMLUB010000067.1 GCA_946486515.1 uncultured Clostridium sp. | reverse complement strand
ATTCAAGAGCAATGAAAATAGCAGACAGATTAGAATGTGGAGGAGCAGTTGTAAACGGAGCAAGTTTCTATCGTTCATTTGAAATGCCATTTGGAGGTTGGAAACACTCAGGAATAGGAAATGAAGGTGTTCTAACAACATTACAAGAAATGTCTAGAGTAAAAACAATTGTATTGAAAAACATCTTATAGGGAAAAAGGGGACGCCCTTTTTTTTCCCTATTTGTAAAATTAATTTCTTATTTTTATAAAATGTAACAAATAAATTTTATTATTAAATATATAAATTAAAATTCATGATACTAGATTATATAAACATAAAAATGGAAGAAGAAAGGGCTGAAAAAGATGGAAAAAAAGAGAAAAACTATAATGATAAGTATAGTAGCAGTAGTAATAATATTTGTAATAACAACTATTGCTGTAATTGTCTTAAATCAAAAAAACGAAGAAGAAAATCAAAAAATTATAGTAAGTGAATTATATAATAAATTACAACAAAATGATAAATATACTATTACAACAACTCTTGATGATAATAACAGAATGTATTATGCTAAAAATGGAAGCATGGCATATTTATCTTCAATAACTAATGGAGATGAATTAGAATTATTAGTAAAAGATGGAAACACATATCTAATAAAAGATGATGAAGAAATCTACTACACATATCAAAATAACGAAACAGAATTATCTAGAATTACGACACAATTAGAAGAATTAAGTAGTCAAAAATTTGAAAAAGGCAAAGAAAAAATTGAAGGTAAAACATATAATTATAATGAATATTATAGTTTAACAGATTTTGCAATTCAAGATATAACTAATGGAGATAATCAAGAAGAACAAAATGCAAAAACCAGATTTTACTATGATAATGATAAATTAGTTTATATAAAAACAATTATAGGGGATAATCAAGAATTATTGAAAGTTGATATATCTTATGATGTAGACAATGATTTGTTTAATATACCTTCAAATTATGAAGAAAAATAAATTAATATATAGGGATTTTGGGGACGGGGCTTAAAATCCCTATAAATTAAAACAAAAAATTTTTTTTAATATACTAAATTTATATAGGGATTTTAGACCCCGTCCCCAAAATCCCTAAAAATAGAGGAGGAATAAAAAATGTCAACAAAATTTGTTTTAAACGAGACATCATATTTTGGAAAAGGTGCAAGAGAAGAACTTGCAGTAGAAATTGAAAAAAGAGGATTTAAAAAAGTATTTTTAGTAAGTGATAAATCATTAGTAGAAGCTGGCGTAACAGCAAAAGTAGAAGAAGTATTAAATAATTCAAACATAGCATATGATTTATATGATGAAATAAAACCAAATCCTACTATTAAAAATGTATTAGATGGAGTAGATGCTTGTAGAAATTCTGGAGCAGATTTAATTGTAGCAGTAGGAGGAGGGTCAAGTATAGATACAGCAAAAGGAATATCTATAATAATGACAAATCCAGAAAGAAGTGATGTAAAATCATTAAATGGTGCATCAAACACAATAAATAGAGGAATGCCATTAATAGCATTACCAACAACAGCTGGAACAGCAGCAGAAGTTACGATTAATTACGTTATTACAGATGAAGAAGCAGAAATAAAAATGGTATGTGTTGACCCAAATGATATACCAATTATAGCAATTGTTGATTCAGAACTTATGGCTTCAATGCCAAAATCATTAGCAGCAGCTACTGGGATGGATGCTTTAACACATGCAGTAGAAGGATACATTACAAAAGCACATAATGAAATGTCAGACATGTTTCATATGAAAGCTATAAAAATGATATTCAAATATTTAGCATCAGCTGTAAATGAAAAAGATCCAGAAGCAATAGAAATGATGGGACTTGCTCAATATATTGCAGGAATGGGATTCTCTAATGTTGGACTTGGAATAGTACATTCAATGGCACATCAATTAGGTGCAGTATATGATACACCTCATGGAATAGCAAATGCAATGCTTTTACCAACAGTTATGAGATTTAATGGAGAAGACCCAGCTACAGCTCAAAGATTTAGAGAAATATTAATAAATATTGGTAGACCAGATGCAAAAGATTTAAATGATCAAGATGTTATAAATACTTTTGTATGGATGATATCAGAATTAAGCAAAGCAGTTGGAATTACAACAACAATAAAAGATTATGGAGCTAAAGAAGAAGATTTTGAAATGTTAGCTGAAAAAGCAATGAATGACCCATGTAAACCAGGAAATCCAAGAGATGTAAGTAAAGAAGACTTTATAGAATTATTTGGAAAAGCAATGTAATATATTATAATTATATATTCATATTGACATTAACATAACCTTGTGATATCATTAGATTGTAAACATGTAGTCAAAGTATAAAAGCTATGAGATATCATAGCAAAAAGGAGGGTTTTTATGCCAGGTTATGTAATTCATTTTGCAACTTGTAATGTAAATGATAAGTGCCCAAATTATCGGAAAGGAGTTATAGCTCCTGATATTCTGAAAAAATGGTACAAAATTTTTTGCCATGATATGGATGTTGTTCGTAAAAAATATGAACAATGGAAGACACCAGAAATGCCGGATTTCAATGTTTTTGCAGAAAGAATTCAGCAAAAAGAAAAGTGGAGATGTACAGATGGTTTGCATTATGGGACAAGTAGTGATCCAGATATAAAATTTTTTATGCAACAACCATATATAGATTTGTCACAGGCATTTTGGATGGGGTATTATGCCCACCTTGTAACTGATAAAAGAATTTATCAGAGATTAGGGATTGATCGAAAGTTCAATAAAATCTGGCAAGAAATATGCAGGCTACCAAATGCAAAAGAATTGTATCAGGTAGAAGTAAAGAAATTGCATAATGATTGGGATATCTTGAACAAGAGATATACCGAAAAATATGGCATTGTATTACCGCCAGAAGTTGAGGAATTGAATGTAGTAAAATATAAAGAAGGTAAAACTGTTTATATAAATGTTCATGAACTTGATGATGTAATTGAAGAATTACGTGCGGAAGGATGGCTGAAAAACAGCTAAAAAGTAGATGACCCCAAATTTTTGGGGTCATCTTTTATAAGTAATACCAAGATGAATAAATTTTGAAATAATAAAAATAATAATTAGTAAGAACTGTAAATTGTAACAGTAACTTAGTTCTATTTTTTAACAAAAAAGACTTGTAAAATTCAAAGAAATGTGTAATAATATATAAAATATACAAAATAAAAACTATAAAAAAGAGGAGTAAGTTTAAAGAAATTTAAAGAGAATAGAAGTCATTGGCTGAGAGCTTCTTAGATGAAAATAAACTGAAGGTAGCTTTTTTGTTGATATTCTGAGAAATCTAAAATTAAGAATATCCGTCCAAGCAACGTTAAAAGCTAATTAAGAAGTTATTAATAAAAAGCAAATATTGTGAAAGAAAAGATTTAAAAATCCACAAGCCAACACAATTATTGCAAAAATAAATTAATAATAAATTAAGGTGGTACCGCGAGAAATACAAACTCGCCCTTATGATAGGGGGCGAGTTTTTGTGTTTTTTAAAGTATCTAAAAGGAGGTAATTTATGGAAAAAAGCATACTAAAAGAAAAATTTAATTCAAAAGATTTTGAAGATGAATTATATGAAAAGTGGGAAAAAGCAGGATATTTCAAACCAAGTATGGACAAAACAAAAGAAAGTTTTTGTATAATGATGCCACCACCAAATGTAACGGGAAAATTACACATGGGGCATGCATTAGATGGTACGATACAAGATATATTAATACGTTATAAAAGAATGCAAGGATTTAATACATTATGGGTTCCAGGGTCAGACCATTCTTCAATTTCTACAGAAATGAAAGTCGTTCAAAAAATAAAAGAAGAAGGAAAAACAAAACAAGATTTAGGAAGAAAAAAATTCTTAGAGGAATGTTGGGCATGGACTAATTTATATGGAGGGACAATACAAGAACAACAGAGAAAACTAGGATGTTCATGTGATTGGGAAAGAAGAAGATTTACGCTAGATGAAGGACTTTCAGAAGCAGTTTTAGAGCAATTTGTAAAATTATATAATGATGGCTTAATATATAAAGGAAAAAGAATGATAAATTGGTGTCCAAATTGTCATACAGCAATTTCAGATGCAGAAGTTGAATATAAAGAAGAACAATCACATTTATGGCATTTGAGATATAAAGTAAAAGATGAAAATAAATATGTACAAGTTGCAACCACTAGACCAGAAACTATGTTAGGTGATACGGCAGTAGCAGTAAATCCAGAAGATGAAAGATATAAAGATATAATAGGAAAAACATGTATAGTACCAATAGTAAATAGAGAAGTGCCAATAATAGCGGATCCATTTGTTGAAAAAGAATTTGGAACAGGATGTGTTAAAATAACACCAGCACATGATCCGAATGATTATCAAGCTGGACTAAGCCATAATCTTGAATTTATAGAAGTATTTGATGACAATTGTATAATGAAAGATTTAATGCCAGAAGTACAAGGAATGGAAGCTATAAAAGCAAGACCTATAGTAGTAAAAAAATTAGAAGAAATAGGAGCATTAGTAAAAATAGAAGATTATACGCATAATGTTGGAAAATGTGAAAGATGCAAAGCTACAATAGAACCTAGAATTTCTGAGCAATGGTTTGTAAGTATGAAAAAGCTTGCTGAACCAGCAATAGAAGCTGTAAAAAATGATGATGTAAAATTCGTTCCAAAAAGATACGAAAAAACATATTTCCACTGGTTAGAAAATATACAAGACTGGTGTATTTCAAGACAATTATGGTGGGGACATAGAATACCAGCATATTATTGTAAAGAACGTGGTCACATTAATGTTGCAAAAAAAATGCCAGAAAAATGTGAAAAATGTGGATGTACTAAGTTAGAACAAGATCAAGATACATTAGATACATGGTTTAGTTCAGCACTATGGCCATTTTCAACATTAGGTTGGCCTAACAAAGATTCAGAAGATTTAAAAACATTTTATCCAACCAATGTATTAGTAACAGGATATGACATAATATTCTTCTGGGTCGCTAGAATGGTATTTTCAGGCTTATATTCAATGGGGAAAAAGCCATTTAGTGATGTATTAATACATGGGATTGTTCGTGACAGCCAAGGAAGAAAAATGTCAAAAACATTAGGAAATGGTGTAGATCCAATAGAAGTAATTGATAAATATGGTGCAGATAGTTTAAGATTTTCAGTACTTTCTGGAACAACAATGGGAAATGACATTAAATACATGCCAGAAAAATTGGAGCAAGCATCAAATTTTGCTAATAAAATCTGGAATGCAGCAAAATTTATAATAATGAACAGACCAGAAGATGAAAAAATAATCGAATTTAAGAATAAAAATTTTAATAAAAAGGAAAATACATTTAAAGAGCAAGGATTAAAAATTGAAGACAAATGGATTCTTAGCAAATTAAGTAGATTAGTTCAAGAAATAACAACAAATATAGAAAATTACGAACTAGGAGTAGCAATAGATAAAATATACTCATTCATGTGGAATGAATATTGTGACTGGTATATAGAAATTGCAAAAATAAGACTATATAATGGAACAGATGAAGAAAAAATACAAACATCATATGTTTTAGACGAAGTATTTAGAACATGTTTAAAACTATTACATCCATTTATGCCATTTGTTACATCAAAAATATATGAAAATCTAGTAAAATATGATGACAAAGATCTAATGATAAGCCAATGGCCAAAATTAGAAGTAAAATTTGAAAATGAAGAAGAAATACTAGAAAAATTAAAAGAAATAATAGTTGAAATAAGAAATATTAGAAGCACAAAAAATGTTCATCCAAGTAAAAAAGCAGAATTAATAATTGTAACAGAAAAATATAAAAAAGAATTGGAAGAATTAAAAGATGTATTATTAAAATTAGGATTTGGAGATAAATTAACACTTAAAGCAAAAAAAGAAAATATATCAGAAAATTCAATTCAAATAATATCAGAAGGAATAGAATTATATATGCCATTAGAAGGTTTAATTGACATAGAAGAAGAAAAAAAGAGAATTGAAGAAGAAAAGAAAAAATTACAATCAGAAATTGAAAGATGCGAGAAAATGTTATCAAATCCAGGATTTATGAATAAAGCTCCTCAAGCAAAGATTGATGAGGAAAAAGAAAAACTGGCTAAATATAAAGAAATGATTAAAAAGTTATAGGGGACGTTTGTCATTTTGGGGACGCGTCCAAAAATTACAATTTTGAGATTTATT
>CAMLUB010000066.1 GCA_946486515.1 uncultured Clostridium sp. | reverse complement strand
TAATGAAATGTCAGATATGTTTCATATGAAGGCTATAAAAATGATATTTAAATATTTACCAGCAGCAGTGAATGAAAAAGACGAAGAAGCTGTTGAAATGATGGGAATGGCACAATATATTGCTGGAATGGGATTTTCAAACGTAGGACTTGGAATTGTTCATTCAATGGCACATCAATTAGGAGCTGTATATGATACACCACATGGAATTGCAAATGCTATGTTACTTCCAACAGTTATGAGATTTAATGGAGAAGACCCAGCAACTGCACAAAGATTTAGAGAAATCTTAATGAATATAGGAAGACCAGATGCGGAGCATTTAAATGACCAAGATGTCATTAATACATTTGTATGGATGATTTCAGAATTAAGTAAAACAGTAGGAATTGATACAAAGATTACAGATTACGGAGCAAAAGAAGAAGATTTTGAAATGCTTGCTGAAAAAGCTATGAATGATCCATGTAAACCAGGAAATCCAAGAGAAGTTACAAAAGAAGATTTTATAGAATTATATAGAAGAGCAGCACAATAAACAATTTTTCAGCCCTATTACTTGTATATAGGGCTGAATACTTATAATCTTATTTTAAGAATTTCAAAAAAATACTTGTAAAATCTAAAAGAATGTGTAATAATATTAACATAAAAAGAAAAGACGATAAAAAAGAGGAGTACATTTATGCATATTTCTAGAGAATAGAAGTCATTGGCTGGAAACTTCTTAAATCATGATAAATGGAAGGTAGCTTTTTTGTTGATATTCTGAAATAATAGTAAGAATATCCGTTTAAGCAACGTTATAAGCTAAAGAGATATATAGCAATAGAGTTTTTTATATTAAAGACAGATTGTGCAAATAAAAAACAATTTAGTTATATAAATAAGGTGGTACCGTGAGAAAAATCTTGCCCTTATATAGGACAAGATTTTTTTGTGGTATAGGAAAAATCGCTTTTCCTATACCACAAAAAAACAACGTCGCGTCGCTCTAATGATTGCACACAAATTTTACTAACGTAAAATTTGGTGCACGAACAATAACACGGGCTTTAAAATGTTAGGAATAGAGAAAATATTAAAAAAAGTCCGCTATTGTTTTTGAATAAAATTAAAAACTTAAATACTTCTTGTAAAGGAGATTACAAAAGAGCATGGAAAAAATAAGAAGGTGGAAATTAGATAATATCAAAGCAATATTAATTTTTTTGGTAGTGTTAGGACATTTATTTGAGTTGCGTAATCAAGGATTTATAAATTTTTTAGTTATACTGATTTATTTTTTTCATATGCCAGCTTTTGTATTTTGTTCAGGATATTTCAGTAGACCTAGAAATAAAAAGGCAATAGTAAAATATTTAATACTTTATATAGTCGTTCAAACACTATATTACTTATTTTATAACTATTGCTTAGGAGAAAATAGAGAGTTAACATATTATACACCATATAGGACTTTATGGTTTTTACTTGCACTATTTGTATGGAATGTTTTATTAATATTTTTCGATACAAATACGCATAAAAAACAAATTTTTATTATTTTATTATCTTTAATCTTAGGATTACTAATTGGATATATTTCATATCCATCTTTAAAGATTTTTAGTGTATCACGTATTTTTGTATATTTGCCGTTCTTTTTAGCGGGATACTATCTAAAAAAGAACAAGATTGCATTATTATGGAAAGAAAAATTATCTAATAATAGTAAAAAAGTAATTTCCGTAATATTTATGATAATAATGGTAGGTACATTATTTTATATATGGCAAAATTACAAACAATGGGATTATCAATGGCTTTATGGAAGTATATCATACAAAGATGGTGGATATGGACCACAAGAAAGATTAACCCAGTATTTAGTGGCAATTTTATGTATTATTAGTCTTTTATGGTTTATACCAAATAAAAAATATAAATTAACGTATATTGGTAAGTATACACTTGTCATCTATTTACTCCACAATTTTATTATAGAAACAATTGATAATATGAGAGTTTTAAGTGATAAGCCATATATATTTCTATTACAAACAATTATCATTGCTGTTGTATTAACAACTGTCTTACCAATCTTATCAATTGCAAAAGAAAATTTAATGAATTTAAAAGAAAGGAAGGAATAAAAAATGGGTAAAAAAATATTGGAAAATTATAATCCAAAAGATTTTGAAGAAAAACTATATCAAGAATGGGAGGAAAAAGGGTATTTTAAGCCAAGTATGGATAAAGCCAAAGAAAGTTATTGTATTATGATGCCACCTCCAAATGTAACTGGAAAATTACACATGGGGCATGCTTTAGATGATACGATTCAAGATATTTTAATCCGTTTTAAAAGAATGAAAGGATATAATACCTTATGGCTTCCAGGAACAGACCATGCTGCTATTTCTACAGAAATGAAGGTTGTTGAAAAATTAAGAAATGAAGGTAAAACCAAACAAGAATTAGGTAGAGAAAAATTCTTAGATGAAGCGTGGGAATGGACAAGAATTTATGGTGGAACCATTGAAATGCAACAAAAGAAATTAGGATGTTCTTGTGATTGGGATAGAAAACGTTTTACGATGGATGAAGGTTTGTCAGATGCTGTTTTAGAGCAATTTGTTGATTTATATAACAAAGGACTAATCTATAAAGGAAAAAGAATGATTAACTATTGTCCAAGTTGTAAGACATCTATATCAGATGCAGAAGTAGAATACAAAGAAGAAGCTTCTCATTTATGGCATATCCGTTATCAAATAACAGGTGAAAAAGATAGATATATTATTGTTGCTACGACAAGACCTGAAACCATGTTGGGAGATACAGCAGTTGCCGTTCATCCAGATGATGAAAGATATAAAGATTTAGTTGGAAAAACTTGTATTTTACCAATTATGAATAAAGAAATTCCTATTATTGCAGATGACTTTGTTGATAAAGAATTTGGAACAGGATGTGTTAAAATTACACCAGCTCATGATATGAATGACTATCAAGCAGGTTTAAGACATAACTTAGAAATTGTAGAAGTATTTGACGAAAATTATAAAATGGGTGATTTGGTTCCAGAATACAAAGGAATGGATTTATTAGAAGCTAGAAAAGCAATTGTAAAAAAACTAGAAGAAATCGGTGCATTAGTAAAAACAGAAGACTATACCCATAATGTTGCAAAATGTGAAAGATGTAAAACAACCATAGAGCCTAAAATATCTGAGCAATGGTTTGTTTCTATGAAAGAATTGGCAAAAAGAGCAGCAGATTCTGTTAGAAATAATGAGGCTAGATTTATTCCTAAAAAATATGAAAAACAATATTTTAATTGGCTAGATAATATACAAGATTGGTGTATATCAAGACAATTATGGTGGGGACATCAAATACCAGCATATTATTGTGAAGAATGTGGACATATTAATGTCGCAAAAACAGCACCAGAAACATGTGAAAAATGTGGAAGTACAAAATTACATCAAGATGAAGATACATTAGATACATGGTTTAGTTCTGCATTATGGCCATTTTCAACATTAGGTTGGCCAAACACAGAAACAGAAGATTATAAAACATTTTATCCAACAAATGTATTAGTTACAGGATTTGATATTATTACTTTCTGGGTATCTAGAATGATGTCACAAGGATTAGAATTTACTGGAGAAGCACCATTTAAAGATATTTTAATCCATGGAATGGTTCGTGATAGTCAAGGAAGAAAAATGTCTAAAACATTAGGAAATGGTATAGACCCAATTGAAATTATTGATGAATATGGAGCAGATAGTTTACGTTTTGCAGTCATTTCAGGAACTACAATGGGAAATGATATTCGATATATGCCAGAAAAATTAGAGCAAGCATCAAACTTTGCTAATAAAATATGGAATGCTGCCAAATTTATCATTAATACATTAGCAGATGAAGAAAAAGTAAGAGAATTTTGCTATGAAGTTTATGAGAAAAATCATTCATATAATCCAGATTTACTAAAAATAGAAGACAAATGGATATTAAACAAATTTGATAAATTAGTACTAGATGTAACTAGAAATATGGAAAATTATGATTTAGGTGTTGCTTTAGACAAAATTTATAGCTTTATCTGGAATGAATTTTGCGATTGGTATATTGAAATGGTAAAGCCAAGAATTTATAGTGATGATGAAAATACAAAAGTTGTTGTTAGTGATATATTAAATCATGTATTTAGTTCTTGCTTAAAATTATTACATCCATTTATGCCATTTGTAACAGCAGAAATTTATAAAAATTTAATTTGCTTTGGAACAGAAGATATTATAGTAGCCAAATGGCCAACTATAAAAGAAGAGTTTGTTTTTGATCAAGAAGAAGCAATGATAGAAAAAATTAAAGAAATTATTGTAGAAATTAGAAATGTTAGAAATACCAAAAATATCCATCCAAGTAAAAAATCAAAACTAATTATTGTAAGTCAAGAATATGGAAAACAATTAAAAGAAGCAGAAGATATTTTATTAAAACTTGGATTTGCCAATGAAGTGGTTATACAAAATATCTATACAAATATTCCAAAAGATGCTATTAAAATCATCACAGATGGAATAGAAGTATTCATTCCGTTAGCAGGTTTGATTGATTTAGAAGAAGAAAGAAAACGTTTGGAAGAAGAAAAAGTTAGACTAGAAGGAGAAGTTGCAAGATGTGAAAAAATGTTGTCTAATCCTGGATTTATGAATAAAGCACCACAAAGCAAAATTGATGAAGAAAAAGCAAAATTAGGAAAATACAAAGATATGTTAGCAAAAGTGATGGAATCTTTGAAGTAATTGAATAAAAAAATTAACAGACACTTTCTCTTATAGGAGAGTGTCTGTTTACTATTAGATATGCAAAATCAATGATTTATCATGTAGGTGAAGAAAATAAATCCAATATGTGAATTTCATTAGAGTCATTTTAAGTCATAAAAATTCTGAAAAATATAACCCTGTTCTTTCAAGTAATGAATAGAATCTCTTAAGACAAGATATGTTTCATTCACATCAGAAGTATCATGCATTAAAATAACTAGAGTGCCTTTGTTTTTAGAAGAATTTTTTAAATTATTTAATAATTCTACATTACTATATTTTTTTTCAGAATCTTTATTTAAAGCATTCCAATCTATGTAGGTATAATCTATATCAGAAAGTAGTTTGGCATATTCTTGTTTTTTAGATTTATAGCTTGGTGCCATATATCCATTTGGAAATCGAAAAACATGAGAAGAATAATTTTCTATGCCAATGGCTTTACTAATTTCTATATCGGTAGAGAGAATTTCATGAATAAAGCTATCAGAATTTATATATAACTTATCATTGTAATGACTGTACCCATGGTTTGCAATATAATGCCCTTCGTCATATGCACGTTTTACAAGTTTAGGATGTTCTTTAACATGTTTTCCAACAACAAAAAATGTTGCTTTCACATCTTCTTCAGACAATATATCCAAAATTTTAGGTGTGGATTTTAAAGTAGGACCATCATCAAATGTTAAATAGGCAATTTTTTCTTTCTGGTATATTAAATTAAAAACTTTTTCTTGAAAAGTATTTTCTGTTGAAGCACTTGTTGTGAAAGAAAATCTAGTATCAGTGTATTTTATAAAACAATAAAATACAGAAATGATAATGATTAAGATGATAAGCATTAAAACAGAGAAATGTTGTCTTTTTATAAAAATTGATTTCATAATTTAAATCCTTATTATTTTATCTTAACAAATTAAACCAACTCGAAAATACTTTTGTACTCATAGTTGCAATATCCATTTTGTTAACAGCAACTTGAGAGACTAAATTAACAGTTGCGAGAACTTCACCATCTAAAGAAAAAGAAATTTCACCCACTTTTTGCCCAGTAGAAATAGGGGCAGAAATATTTTCGTCAATCGTCACAGTTTGTTCTATATTTTTTTCACTACCTTTTGCTAACAAAATACCAGCATCATTTTCCAATACGACAGGAATAGTTGCTTGCACACCTTTATCAATACTAATTGTTTGGATTAAATCTCCGGCTTTCCCAAAACTTTGATAAGAAAAATTATTAAAACCGTAGTCTAATAACTTTTGAGCTTCTGCAAATCTAACTTTGGTAGAAGGGGCTTTCATAACAACGGCAATTAAAGATAAATCGTCACGTGTGGCACTGGCAGATAAGTTATATAAAGCAAGAGAAGTAGAACCGGTTTTTAAACCAGTAGCGCCAGGATAGTTTTTGATTAATCGATTGGTATTAGAAAGCCCGTGTTTCACCATCTCGTAAGGTATCCATCCAAATGGTTGTATAATTTGTAATTTCTGGATATTTGTTAAGTAATTCTCTAGACATGATAGCAATATCATAACTAGAAGATACATGACCATCTTCATCTAAACCATGACAATTTTTAAAAGTGGTATCACTCATACCTAATTCATAAGCTTTATCATTCATCATTTGAACAAATGCTTCTTCTGAACCAGCAATATATTCAGCCATTGCGACTACACAATCATTAGCAGAATT
>CAMLUB010000065.1 GCA_946486515.1 uncultured Clostridium sp. | reverse complement strand
GTAAATACTCCACCATATGTTTCAATACCTAATGATAATGGTGTTACATCTAATAGTACTAAATCTTTTACATCTCCTGATAATACACCACCTTGTATAGCTGCACCAATAGCAACACATTCATCTGGGTTGATTCCTTTATCTGGTTCTTTTCCTGTTATTCTTTTTACAACTTCTTGTACAGCTGGTACTCTTGTAGAACCACCAACTAATAATACTTTATGAATATCATTTGATGTTATTCCTGCATCTTTTAATGCTTGATTTACAGGTCCTGCAGTTGCTTCTACTAAATCATGAATTAATTCTTCAAATTTTGCTCTTGTTAAGTTTACATCTAAGTGTTTTGGTCCTGTACTATCTGCTGTAATGAATGGTAAGTTGATTTGTGTTTGTTGAACACCTGATAATTCTATTTTTGCTTTTTCTGCTGCTTCTTTTAATCTTTGCATTGCCATTTTATCTTGTTTTAAATCAATTCCATTTGATTTTTTGAATTCATCCACTAAGTAATCAATAATAGCATTATCAAAGTCATCTCCACCTAAATGTGTATTACCACTTGTAGATAAAACTTCAAATACACCATCACCAATATCTAGGATAGATACATCAAATGTTCCTCCACCTAAGTCATAAATTAATATTTTTTGATCTTGTTCTTTATCCATTCCATAAGCAAGTGCTGCTGCTGTTGGCTCATTAATAATTCTTAGAACTTCTAGTCCTGTGATTTTACCAGCATCTTTTGTTGCTTGTCTTTGACTATCATTGAAATATGCAGGTACTGTGATAACTGCTTGTGTTACTTTTTGTCCTAAATAATTTTCTGCATCTGCTTTTAATTTTTGTAAAATCATTGCTGAAATTTCTTGTGGTGTAAAGCTATCTCCTTCAATATTTACTTTTTCTGCTGTTCCCATTTTTCTTTTGATGGAAATAACTGTATTTTCTGGATTTGTAACTGCTTGACGTTTTGCGATTTGTCCAACTAGTCTTTCACCATTTTTAGAAAATGCAACAACTGATGGTGTTGTTCTATTTCCTTCTGCATTTGGTATAACGACTGGTTCTCCTCCTTCCATAACTGCTACACATGAATTTGTTGTTCCTAAGTCAATTCCTATAATTTTTCCCATTTTCAATTCCTCCCATAATAAATTTATATTTTTAAAATTAATAACTTTTTATATTTTGTCATTCTTTTTTAAATCAAGAATGATTTTTCGATTGTTTTCTATCATTTCTTTTGTTACTTTTTCCATCCATTCTTCTTTTGTCATATTAGATAATTTCCAATTAGATAATTCTTTATATTGCAATTCTTCTCCTAGCCATTCTGGCTTTTTGAAGGCTTTTGCTATATCTTCATTTGGAAATTCTATTTCTGCTGTTATCAAATCTTGTAATTCATCTTTATATATGTCCATTTCTACCTTTAAGTTATTTTCTATTGGTATAACTATTCTTGTCTTTCTTATTATGCTACTGATCCTTTTTTTTATGAATTCATTAAAGTCTTCCTCTTGAATATAACTTTCTATTTCATATGCATTTGCCACAGTAGAATCCTTCTGATATGCTATATCTCCTTTTGTTTTAACTGTATAAATATATTTTATATCATCAGACTTTTTATCTTGTATTTTTCGAATTCTAATGACTGTTTTTGCATCTTTATATATAAATGCCTGTTCTATGTCCAATATATTTGTTATTTTCAAATTTTTAGGAAGATAATTTACTGCATATTTTCTTTCTATTTCTTGTTTCATCTTAATTCCTCTTTTATATGAAGATTGCCGCTTTCTTTCCTTCTTAATTATTAAATGGATGAAAAGTAGTAAGATTTGCATTTTTATAAAATTGGTCAAGCCGAAGGTGTATGTTTGTACATCGAGGTTTGAACAATTTTATGAAAATGTGAAGATTGCTGCTTTTCATTCATTTAGTTCTAAAACAATTAGAAGTGGTATATTACAAGGCAAACAAGTAAAAATTTTTGAGATAGTACGATTTGTACATCGAAAAAATTTTTATGAAGTTTAACGCCGTAAGATGCCGCTTGTAATTGTTTTAGTTGGCTACAACAACCATTGAATGTCTAATAACCTTTGTGCCAATTTTATATCCTTTTCTATATTCTTGAACGATTTCTTTTTCACCTTTTGTATCATCTTGCACACTACTTACTGCTTCATGTAGTTCTGGGTCAAAAGTTTCTCCCACAGTTTGAATTTCTTCTACACCTTTTGCTTTTAATGTATCTTGAAATTGTTTTAATACCAATTCAATTCCTTTCTTGTATTCTTCATCATTTGTTTCAACTTTAGCAGCATTTTCTAAGTTGTCTAATATAGGAAGCATCACTTCTACAACATCTGATAAAATAGAATTGTATAGACTTTCTCTTTCTTTTGCACTTCTTTTTTTATAATTTTCAAATTCTGCTAAAATTCTTTTATATCGATCATCTAGTTCATCATATTCTGATTTTGGTACAATTTCTTGTTCTTTTTTTGCCTTTTTATTTTCTAATTTTTCTTCTTTTTTTACTTCATTTTCTAACTCTTCTTTTTTCTCTGCCATTCTTTACCCTACCTTTCTTAAATTTCTAATTTGGAAAAGAATCGTTATAACGCCGCCAAAATGCGATAGCATTTTGTGTGTTATTCAAGAAAGCGTTATATGTAATATTGGGCTAGGCGACCAAGTTTTCAATTTATGAGGCGTACTGTTTGTACGTTAATGCTGAAGCTGTTAAAACTCTGCTTGTTACAGCCTCAGTAAGCTTTAGCTATAAATTAAAAATAAAGGTCAACAACGCCAAATGATGATTATTTTTCAAATTTATTCTATTTCTTTTAATTTTTTATTAATATACTTCATAACAGAAATTACTTTTGAATAATCCATTCTTTTAGGTCCAATAATACCAATGGTTCCTAAATCTTTTCCATTAACTTTATGTTTAAACGTAACAACACTAAAATCTTTTAATTCTTTTTTCTGATTTTCCTCTCCTATATATACGTGAATATCATCTGCGAATCCAGACTCTAACATATCTGTTACCAATTCTTTTGTATCTAAGACATTTACAAAATTTTTTGCCACCTCTAAGCTATTAAATTCTGGTAAATCAAATGATTTATTGGCACCTTCTAAATAAATATGTTCTTCTTCTAATACTTTTTTGATTTGTTCTATAATTGGTTTTATCACATTGACACTATATGTCATTTCATCATACAAATATTCTTCTAAAGGTCTATCAATTGTTTCAATTGGCTGTCCTTTTAACTTTTTATTGAACATATAATTAATCGTTTCTACTTGTTTTTCTGTTACATCTTCGTCAAATTTAATAATGGTTTCTTTTACCAATCCACTATCTGTTAAGATAACTGCCATCATCATTCTTGAACCTAATAGCACAAATTTAATTTCTTCTATCATCTGGCTATTTGCTTTTGGTCCTATGGATACAGTTGTATAATGTGTTACTTCTGATATCGTATTTGCTGCAATTTTTGTTAAATCTTCGATTTCATTTACCTTTGTTTCTAATTTGTCACTAATATATTTGATTTCTTCAAGACTAATATCATCATCTTTTAACAATTCATCTACATAATATCTGTATCCTTTTTCAGAAGGTACTCTCCCACTTGATGTATGCGTTTTATCCAAATAACCTGCCTTTTCTAACTCTGCCATTTCATTTCGAATGGTTGCACTACTACAATCTAATCCATGATTGGTTGTTAATGCATTTGAACTGACTGGTTCTGCTGTATTAATATATTCTTCTACAATTGCTTGCAATACTTTCTTTTTTCTATCATCTAACAATTTTTTCACCTCTTTAGTTTTAATTGTTAGTTTTAGCACTCCAATCGTTTGTCTGCTAACTTCATATATATTATACCCGTTTTTAGCACTTGTCAATACTTTCTGCTAAAATATTTTGTGAATTTTGTGTGAACAAAAAAACTCTAATAAAATGATATAATTTCATATTATTAGAATTTTCTTTTCATTCATCGTTTTATAACTTTTTATGTCACTACTATATATATTACTATCCCAATAGCTTGTATAATAAACAAATTTAACATATTTGATGTCAATAAATTATTTGTTGCTTCTATAACACCGAATGCCCTCTTTTCTTCCTTTTCTTTATAATGTTTTTGTGATTCAAAAAAAGTAATTAATTCTGGGATACTTGTTATAAATCCTAATAAAACACCTAAAATCCATTCTGCAATCCCAAAAATTTCTGATAGATTTTCTAATACACTTCCTAATGCGTTCCCTATAAAATATAATAAGATACCTGCTATTAAAATATATCCTATATATATATATGATTGTTTATTCTTATATCTTTCTTGTTCTTTATCTCTTTCTTTGATTTTTATATCTTCATTGCTTAAGTATCTTTCATGTACTTTTTTAGAAATCCAGTTAAAAACAAAATACATAACAATTAATGTAAAAGCTATTATCCTATTTAATATATTTTCTAATTTTAATAAAATCATCGGAAAGATAATAGTTATCATCACCAATATATTTTGAATGATAATTCCTTTATTTTTAATCACTTTATAATTTTTATTGATGATTAAAGATACAGTATATTGAATAAAATTAATGACATTAGAACTGATAATATTATATAAACTGGTTCCTATTAATCCTTTAAAACTTGATACAGTTACAGTCAATAATTCAGGAATTGAAGTAGCAAATCCCGCAATATTTCCTATCGTTCTGGGTTTTAGTTTTAAATTTTCTGCTAACTTTCTTAAAGCTTTTACTAACATATATTTCGAAATCATAACAATCAATATCGCATATACAAAAAATTTTATTATTTCAATAAGCATTTTTATTTTTTCCTTTCCTTTAAATTATAAAATAGATTATCTACTTTCCTCATTTATATTGGTTATTTTGCCCAATTTTATTGCCATTTATCAAAAAATATTATATAATGGCTTCGTATTGTAAAGGAGCGTGTGTGTATGGAAGAAGTAAAAATTGGACGAGTATATCGTCACTTTAAAGGAAATTATTATTTTGTTGAAAATGTTGCTTATGACTCGGAAACAAAAGAAAGAATGGTGGTCTATAAACCTTTATATCCTAGAGATGATGGATACTCCATATGGGTTAGACCTGAGAAAATGTTCTTAGAAGAAATTCCAGCAAGACCAGACAATATTACTGGTCAAAAAACACGATTTGCATTAGTAACAGATTTAGAAATAGACTATACTAAAAAATAATTTTTTTGGGATAAGAAAAAATATATAAATATCTATAAGGATTGATTTTTTTCTATACAAAAATGTCCCAAACAGAAACGTCCCCAAAAGGACAAAAGGAGGATCTTATGATAGATATTAAATTTTTAAGAGAACATCCTAATGTTGTAAAAGAAAATATCAAGAAAAAGTTTCAAGATAACAAATTAGTGATGGTTGATGAAGTAATTGATTTAGATAAAAAAAACAGAGAAGCGCAACTTACTGGTGATAATTTAAGAGCGGAAAGAAAATGTTTAAGTTCTCAAATTGGAGAATTGATGAAAGCTGGTAAAAAAGAAGAAGCTGAAAATATTAAAGCACAAGTTCAAGAAATCAATGCAAAACTTGAAGAAAATGAAAAATTAGAGAATGAATATACTGAAGAAATTAAAACTAGAATGATGAAAATACCAAACATGATGCATGATTCTGTTCCTATTGGGAAAGATGATTCTGAAAATGTAGAAATTGAAAAATTTGGAGAGCCTATTGTTCCTAATTATGAAATACCTTTTCATGGAGAAATATTAGAGAACTTAGGTGGTTTGGATTTGGATAGTGCTAGACGTGTTTCTGGTAACGGATTTTATTATTTAATGGGTGATGTTGCCAGACTTCATTCTGCTGTTTTAACTTATGCTAGAGATTTTATGATTAATAAGGGATTTACCTATTGCATTCCACCATTTATGATAAGAAGTGATGTTGTAACTGGTGTTATGAGTTTTGAAGAAATGGATGCCATGATGTACAAAATTGAAGGAGAAGATTTATATTTAATTGGTACTTCTGAACATTCTATGATTGGTAAATTTAAAGATCAAATTTTAAGAAAAGAAGATATGCCATATACCATGACTTCATACTCTCCTTGTTTCAGAAAAGAAAAAGGTGCTCATGGAATAGAAGAACGTGGTGTATATAGAATTCATCAATTTGAAAAACAAGAAATGATTGTTGTTTGTGAACCAGAAGATAGTTGGAACTGGTATGAGAAAATGTGGTCTTATACTGTTGAATTCTTTAGAAGTATGAATATTCCAGTAAGAACCTTAGAATGTTGTAGCGGAGATTTAGCAGATTTAAAAGCAAAATCTTGTGATGTTGAAGCATGGTCTCCTAGACAACAAAAATATTTTGAAGTGGGAAGTTGTTCAAATTTAACAGATGCACAAGCAAGACGTTTAGGTATTCGTATTAAAGGTGAAAAAGGAAATTATTTTGCACATACTTTAAACAATACAGTTGTTG
>CAMLUB010000064.1 GCA_946486515.1 uncultured Clostridium sp. | reverse complement strand
TTATTTGATAATGATGATGTAAAAATTATTGATAGAAAGGGAAATATTTCAGTTGTTGAATTTCAAAGAGATGTAAGTGTTAATAAGATGACAGCTATGTCAGAATATTTTGCAGCAAAAATGAATGTAAGAAGAAGACAAGTTGTTATTCAATTACAAGGTGATGAATATGTAACAAGTAGTGGAGCAATGCAATGGATGGCTGGAAATATAGAATCAAAAACCAATGTAAAAGGTGTTGGAGATTTTATAGGAAAAGCAATAAAGGGAAGTGTAACCAGTGAATCAACAGTAAAACCAAAATATCATGGAACTGGATTATTAGCATTAGAACCAACATATAATTATATTTTGTTAGAAGATGTTGGTGCTTGGAATGGTAGTATTGTGTTAGAAGATGGATTATTCTTAGCTTGTGAAGCTACTCTAAATACAAATGTTGTTATGAGGAGTAATTTATCTTCTGCAGTATTAGGAGGAGAAGGATTATTTAATTTAACATTATCAGGACAAGGAATTGCAGTTTTAGAAAGCCCAGTTCCAAGAGAAGAATTAATTGAAGTAGAATTACAAAATGACCAAATAAAAATTGATGGAAATATGGCAATTGCTTGGTCTAGTTCATTAAATTTCACAGTAGAGAAATCTACTAGAAGTTTATTAGGTTCAGCTGTTGCAGGAGAAGGATTTGTTAATGTATATAGAGGAACAGGAAAAATCTTAATGTCACCAGTTAGACCAGAGGCAACAAATAATATTTTGACATATAAATCTAAATAATAAAATCAGTATACTATAAAAATATGATACAACTATGATGAAATAAACTATAAAGAAGAGAGGCGTATAATTTGAGTGAAAATATGGTAATTGTATTACTTATACCATTTTTAGGAACACTTTTAGGTTCAGCAATGGTATTTTTTATGAGAAAATCGATTCATAAAACAGTGGAAAAATTATTAATTGGTTTTGCAGCAGGTGTAATGATGGCAGCTTCTATTTGGTCATTACTTATGCCATCTATGGAAATGGCAACAGAGCAACATGAAATTTCATGGTTACCAGCAGTTGTTGGATTTCTATTAGGAATTGGTTTTTTATTAATTTTGGATAGTATCATTCCACATTTGCATCTACATACAGATAAACCAGAAGGAATTAAGGCAAAAATAAAAGAATCCACTATGCTTGTTTTTGCTGTAACACTTCATAATATTCCAGAAGGAATGGCTATGGGAGTAACATTAGCAGGGGCTATGATAGGAAATGTGGGAATTAGTTTAGCAGGTGCCATTAGTTTAGCTGTTGGTATAGCAATTCAAAATTTTCCAGAAGGTGCTATTATATCTATGCCATTAAGAATGCAAGGTATTTCCAAGTTTAAAGCATTTATGTATGGAACATTATCTGGAATTGTTGAGCCAGTTGCGGCTATTATAACAATTATATTAACAAATACGATTGTTCCGATATTACCATATTTGTTAGCTTTTGCGGCAGGAGCTATGATATATGTTGTTGTAGAAGAATTAATTCCTGAATCACAAGAAGGCATGCATTCCAATATGGGAACAATAGGTGTTGCAATTGGTTTTGTGATTATGATGATATTAGATGTGGCATTGGGGTAACTCGACATAATTATTTAAAAATGATAATATATATATATCAAAATGAAAGGAGAAAAAAGTATGTATGAAAAATGGTTTAAGAGACTCTATCATATAGAGTCTTCAGAAAACCGAAAAGCTTTCTTCTTCGCAACTAAAAGCGAAGAAGAATTTTTGGAATTCTTGGGAAATTTTCCCAAGGACAACTACGATATTGTACATATCGTAGTTGAAAAAAGCGACTTCAAAGTATGGTTTTGGGAAAAACTATAACCATACTTTGAGGAAAAACCAATAGGGCAAATGTCAAATTTGAACCTATTGGTTTTTCTTCTTGTATAGGAAACTACATCTCAAAGGATGAATATTTTTAACATATGAAATTATATAGAAAATAAAAAGTAGAAGTAGATATTGGAAAAAAATAAAAAATATGATAATATACATTAGAACAAAAGTAAAAAATGAAGAAGTAAAGAAATAGATAGATGGTTTGATATATATTTTAGTGGTAAAAATTTTATATCAAAATATAAAATAAAGAATTTAAAAAGAGGTACATCATTATGAAAAGGTGTAAATGGTGTAATTTAAAAAACGAATTATATGTAAAGTACCATGATGAAGAATGGTGTAAATTAAATTTAGATGATCAATACTTATTTGAAATGTTAATATTAGAGTCTTTTCAAGCAGGACTTTCTTGGGAATGTGTGCTAAACAAAAGAGAAAGTTTTAGACAAGCATTTGATAATTTTGATATAGATATAATTTGTAATTATGATGATAATAAAATACAAAAATTACTAGAGAATAAAAATATCATAAGAAATCAATTAAAAGTGAAAGCAACTATCAATAATAGTAGAATTTTCAAAAACATACAAAATGCATATGGTTCTTTTCACAATTATTTAAAAACATTTACAAATGATACGATTATTTATGAAATAGATAAAACTACAAATGAGTTATCAGATAAATTATCAAAAGACTTACAAACAAGAGGAATGAAATTTGTAGGTAGTACAATTATATATTCTTATTTACAAGCAATAGGAATCATATATTCACATGATAAAGAATGTTTTTTATATAAAAAGAAATAACATAAATTAGTTGTACAAATTACAATAAATAACATAGATGATAAAAAATCGTTTGACTTTATTTGCTGATAAACTTACTAACTAGTATAATTTACATATGATTATATCTGTTGATTATCGAGTAAAATCTCAAGAAGGAATTATTTTCGGAAAATGGGCAACAAAAATTTTAAAAGACTATCGGTTAAAAGGATATGCAGTATTTGTACTAATATAATGTTGTAAATCATAATTTTTCAAGGAAGTGTTAGCATTGAATATAGAAGACAAAATCTTTAAAAGAATGAAATTAAATAAAGAAAAATTAATACCTTATGGATTTATAAAAGAAAATGAAGGCTATCATTATAGCAAAAATTTTATGAAAGATACATTTAGAGCAGATATTTATATAGACTTGAATGGAAATGTACAAGGAAAAGTGTATGATTTGGATATAGAAGAAGAATATACTAATTTTCGTGTAGAAGATTCTGTAGGAGAATTTGTCAATACGGTAAAAGAAGAATATATAAAGATTTTGAAAGATATAGCAGATCATTGTTTTGAAAAAGAATATTTTATTTATAAACAATCTAATCGAATAGCCAAATTGATAAAAGAAACTTATCAGGTAGAACCTGAATTTTTATGGGAAAAGTTTCCCAATTATGGTGTTTTTAGAAATGAAAGAAGTGAAAAGTGGTTTGGAATTATTGTGAATATTGATAAAAGTAAAATAATTCCTGAAGAAAAGGGTGAAATCGAAGTCTTAAATGTGAAATTAGATGATGAAGTACCAACATACTTAAAACAAAAAGGAATTTATCCAGCTTATCATTTAAGTAAAAAAAGTTGGGCAAGCATTATATTAGATGATACCTTGTCTGATACAGAAATTATGCAATTAATGAATATTAGTTATGAAGCATCAAATATAAAAGGAGAATGGATCATTCCAGCAAATCCAAAATATTATGATGTTGTCCATGCTTTTGATGATACAGATATCATTACATGGAAACAATCAAATCATATACAAAAAGGAGATACAGTATATTTATATGTGGCACAACCATATTCTGCCATTTTATTTAAATGTATGGCTGTAGAAACAGAGATTCCTTATACATATCAAGACCAAAACTTGTCTATTACACAGATTATGAAACTAAAATTGTTAAAAAGATATAATAAAGAAGAATATACATTTGAAACATTAAAAAAATATGGAGTAAATGCCATTAGAGGACCAAGAAGTATTACAAGTAAATTAAGTAAGGAGTTAAATAAGAAATGATAAAAGAATTAAACATCAATCATAAACAGGTAAGTATACAATATTCCAAAACAGATATAAAAGAATTACCAGTTGTCATATTACATGCCTATAATAAAGAGGAAGGAAGAGCTGTTTTTGAAAAATGTAAAAAATTACATTGTCCTCACTTTATATTAGTTTCCGTATCTAATTTAGACTGGAATCATGAGATGACACCATGGTTTGCTCCCAAATTAAATCAACATGATGAAGATTGCTTAGGAAAAGCAGATAAATATATAGAAAAATTTAAGAAAGAAATTTTACCACAAGTAAAAAAATATATTGAACAAGACTTAGAAAAAAGCATAGCATATTATGCCATTGCAGGTTATTCTTTAGGTGGTTTATTTGCTGTATATGCTATATATAAAACAGATATATTTATGAAAGTCGTATCTGCTTCAGGATCTTTTTGGTTTCCAAATTTTGTAGAATTTATTAAAGAAAATAAAATGAAATCTAAAATTCAAAGTATGTATTTTTCATTAGGAAATAAAGAAAGTAAAGTTAGAAATCAAGTCTTAGCAACCGTGGAAGAGCATACAAAAGAAATAGAAAACATATATCGTTCTCAAGGAATCAAAACGATTTATGAAGAAAATGCAGGAAATCATTACCATGAAGCAGATTTGAGAATGGCAAAAGGGATAAAATGGATATTAGAAGAGATATAGAATATTTTTTCATTTTATGATATAGTATATGTATAAAATATAAATGAAATAGAAGTTAATTAATGGAGAGTACATATGGAAGAACATAATAAAAAACAAATCATTGTATTTGGTGGTTGCTTTAATCCACCACTAAATTCACATTTTTCACTTGCAGAACAAATGATCGCAGAATATCCAGAAATAGAAAAAATTATATTTGTTCCAGTGAATAGTCAATATGAAAAAATGGATTTAATTGAAAATGAACATCGTTATCAAATGTTAAAAACAGTTTGTGATAAAAATGAAAAATTTGAAGTATCTAGAATTGAAATAGATAGTAAAAGACAATTATATACAGTTGAAACATTACACAAAATACAAGAAGAATATCCAGATTATGAAATTGCTTTTTTAACAGGAAGTGATAACTTAAAAACATTAGACACATGGAAAAAAGTAGAGGAATTGACAACTAAATTTAAATTGTATATTTTAGAAAGAGATAATGATTGCATGGAAGAAATCATTCAAAATAATGAATTGTTAAACAAACATAGACAAGCTTTTATCAAAGCAAAAGATAGTATAAAAAGTAACTTGAGTTCAACATTTGTAAGAGAAAAAATAAAAAATGGAAAAAGTATACGATATCTAACACCTAATGAAGTAATCACATATATAAAAGAACATCAACTATATCAATAAAATGTCCTTTTGGGGACGTTTCTGTTTGGGACATTTTTGAGTTAATCGGTGATGTTTCATCTTGGACATTTTTGAAAAGATAATCAAATAGCTCATTAAAAATGAAAGGTAAAGGAGAATTTGAAAAATGTTAGAAAAACAAGAATTAGTAAAAGAAACAGAAGGTGCTATTGCATGGATTAAAGAATATGTAAAACAAACTGGAGCAAAAGGGATTGTTGTTGGATGCAGTGGAGGAAAGGATTCTGCAACTGTGCTTGCTATGTCAGTAAAAGCAATAGGAAAAGAAAATGTGCTTGCTGTATCTATGCCATGTCATTCAATTTTACATGATTTTGATGATGCAAAATTAGTAGCAGATACCTTTGGTGTGAAATTTTTGAAGGTAGATTTAACCAATACATATAATGAAATGGAAAAAGAAATACAATTTGCAATAGGAGAAGAATTATCAAAAGAGGCAACTATTAATATGAAGCCAAGATTAAGAATGACTACTTTATATGGAATAGCACAAAGTCTAAGCTATTTAGTAATTGGAACGGGAAATCTTTGTGAAGCTATGGTGGGATATACCACCAAATGGGGAGACAATAGTTCAGATTTTAATCCAATTGGAAATTTTACAGTTGATGAAGTATTAGCCATTGGAAAATATTTAGGAGTTCCAGAAAGAATATTAGAAAAGGCACCAAATGACGGATTAGGTGGCATGACAGATGAAGAAAAAATGGGAATCCAATATAGTCAAATTGCAGAAATGATAGAAACAGGAAATACAGAGGAAAATGCCAAAAAAGAAATCTTAAAAAGATACAATGCATCAAAACATAAAAGAGAATTAGTTCCTGTCTATACTTTTGAAAGAAAAAATTATTTAAAAGATATAGGAGGAAAATAGAAATTATGAAAGTATATGTAGCACATAGTAGAGAAATCAATTTTGAAAAAGATTTATATCAAGAAATAAGAAAAAGTGAAGTATTGCAAAAATATGAAATCATTCTTCCACACGAAAAAAATGAAAACAATTTTCAAGGAAGAGCATTTTATAAAACAATAGATGTATTAATTGCAGAAGTGAGTGAAAGAGCTACCGGATTGGGAATAGAATTAGGATGGTGTTATGATGACCATAAACCAATTTATTGCATATATAGAGAAGGAAGCAAGATATCATCTTCTATAAAAGCGGTAACAAATCATTTTTATGAATATAAAAACA
>CAMLUB010000063.1 GCA_946486515.1 uncultured Clostridium sp. | reverse complement strand
AAATGAGAAAAAGTTTTATATCAGATGTATCACATGAATTAAAAACACCAATTGCTTTGATACAAGGATATAGTGAAGGTTTATTAGAAAATGTTAATACAGATGATGAAAGCAGAAAATTTTATGCAGAAGTTATTTTGGATGAAACTAATAAAATGGATAGATTAGTAAAACAATTGTTAGAATTGATGAAATTAGAATATGGAAAAAGAGAATTTAATGATAAAGAATTTAATATTGTAGAATTAGAAAAAGAAGTTATTAGAAAATCAAAAGTGATGTTAGAAGAAAAACAAGTAGAGGTAGAATTGAACTCTCCAGAAGAAATGAATGTAATTGCAGATGATTTCTATATAGAGCAAGTCATTACAAATTACTTAACAAATGCAATCAAACATGTAGAAGAAGTAAATAAAGAAAAACGTATTGTTATAGAAAATGTTGTCAATGTAGAAAAAAATAAAGTGAGAATAAAGGTATTTAATACAGGTATTAATATAAAAGAAGAAGATTTATCTAGAATTTGGAATCGTTTTTATAAAGTAGATGAATCTAGAAATAGAGCAGATGGTGGAACAGGTATAGGTTTATCATTTGTAAAAGCTATTATGAGTAATTACAAAAATGATTATGGGGTAATTAATAAAGAAAATGGAGTGGAATTCTATTTCGAATTAGATTTAAAAATATAGGTTTGACAAAAAAAGGCTTTTGGATATAGGAGAGCTTTTTTGAATTGTAAGCTTCTTTGTGTTACAGTTCAGACCTAACCAACCTTCCAGGGATCTTATGTTATATTTTTTTAAGAATTCGAATGCGACTGGAGTCATTTTAGAAATTCTTAAGCAAAAAATATAACATAAGATCCCTGGAAGGTTGGTTAGGTCTGAACTGTAACTTTTTTGTGTCAAATGTCGAATTTTGCGATGAAAAATTCTTTACAAATGGAAAAAAATGTATTATTATATACATGTAACATGTTATATATATTTTTATATCAAATCTTTAAAATCACAAAATTTAATAAAGAGATTTCATCTATTTATATTTCCAAACAAAGTCAAGAGATAATTAAAAAAAGGAGAGCGGATTTATTATTATATATACTAGTAAATTTATAAATGTATTGTCTTTCATTATTTCCATTATTTTATATTTAATCATTAATAGTTTATTTAATAGCAATTTATTAAAAGCACACAAAATAGAATTTAAAGTCGATTTCATAGCACAAGAAAATTTTATTCAAAATGAAATCATTCATTCAGAAAATATAGAGAATGATAATGCAAACATTTCAAATAAAACAGAAAATTTAAATCAATGGTATATACACATAGATAAAATATCATTAAAAGCACCTATACAAGAAGGAACAAATCCAGAAATATTAGATGATTATGTAGGACATTTTGAAGAATCCTCTAAAGATTTAGGAAATATATGCTTAGCTGCACATAATAGAGGATATAAAAATAATTATTTTAGTCGACTAAAAGAATTACAGGAAGGAGATGAAATTAAGTATATTTATAAAAATATAGAAAGAACATATATTATAACCAAACATGAGATAATACAAAATACGGATTGGAGTAATTTAGAACCAACAGAAGAAAATACTATTACATTAATTACTTGTGTAGAAAACGAACCAGAATATAGAAGATGTATACAAGGAATGGAAAAATTGATAGAATAGTCAAGAGAAAAAGCAATTTTCTCTATATTATTAAGAAAAGGATGTGAAAATAATTTGTATAAAATAAAAAAAAGTATAAAAATTTTATGTATTGTATTTGTTACCATCATATTAAATTTATTAAATTTTACCAATTCTGTTATAGCAACAAATATAGATGAAGCAAATGTCTATGCAGTAGGAAATTGTGGTAGTTTATTAACATATAAAGGAACGACAGTAATTACTACATATATTGAATATGAAAATAACGGAAAAAAATATCCTGCTTATTGTTTGGACAAAACAAAACCGGGAGCAGAAGAAGGAAGTTATACAGTTTCTGTTGAAAAAGCAATACAAGATGTCATTCTTTGGAAAATTGTAACAAATGGTTATCCATATAAAACAATTCAAGAATTAGGTGTTGCAAACGAAAAAGAAGCATTTACAGCGACTAAACATGCTATTTATAGCTATATTCATGGAAACCAATTAAGTGATTATGGTGCTATTGGAGAGGCAGGACAAAGAACATTAAATGCAATGTATAAAATTATCAATGATGCGAATAACTCTAGTGAAATACAAATTTCTAATAAAGTAGATATTCTAAAATTACAAGAAACTTGGAAACAAGATAGTATAAGTTCTCAATATGTTTCTAAAACATATAAAGTAAGTAGCAAAACCAATATAGATAAATACAAAGTACATGTAACAGATGAAAAGGGTCAAGAAATGGAAGAAATAAAAATTACAGATGAAGCAAATCAAGAAAAAGAAGAATTTCAATCTAATGAAACATTTAAAATATTAATTCCCATAAAAAATATGACAGAGGATAAAACAATGAAAATTAGCATAGAAACGCAGGTAGAGTCAAAACCAGTATTATATGGGGAAGCACCAAATTCTAATTTGCAGGACTATGCATTAACAGCTTCAACATATGAAGATGGAACAGGAGAAACACAAGATATTTATAGTAAAAATAAAACAAAATTAATTATTATAAAACAAGATAAAGAAACGGAAGAAAAATTACAGGGTGTAGAATTTCAGATTTTAGATGAAAATAAAAATGTCATTTACACAAATTTAGAAACAGATGAAAATGGAAAGATAGAAATAGGAAATTTAATTCCAGGAAAATACTATATAAAAGAAACAAGAACAATTAGTGGTTATGAAATATATGAAGATTTAATTGAAGTGGATATCAGTTTACAGGAAGAAATGACAGTAACAGTAAATAATCATGAAGAAGAAATTCCAAAAATTGAGAAAACAACAGATAATAAAGAGGTAAGCAATAAACGAATTTTACCAGTGACAGGTATGTAAATATAAAGGGAAACTTTTTAGGTTTCCTTTTTTTATGTAATTACAATTGGTAACAATTCAGACCTCATCATCATAAGGAAGGTGGAATAGCTTATATTTTTAAGATTCTCGGCTACTCTTCGATTCCCATTTAAGAAATTCTAGAGCAAAAACTACAACAATACCCGGAAACAGGACCCTTTATAGTTTTTGCTTAAGAATTTCTAAAATGACTCCGGTCGCATTCGAATTCTTAAAAATATAAGCTATTCCACCTTCCTTATGATGATGAGGTCTGAATTGTTATTACAAGTGAAGAATAAACTTTGAAAACTATTGAATAAAAGAATAAACTTTGATAAAATATACAAGAAAAGTATATAATAAAACAGACAAACAAAAAGGAGCGAATATTTCATGTTTTCACAATTAATGGTATTAGTGATATTAATTTTATTAAATGCCTATTTTGCGGCAAGTGAAATAGCATTTATATCTTTAAATGATGCGAAAATAGAAAAACAAGCAAAAGAAGGAAATAAAAAAGCTAAGCAAATAGAAAAAATGTTAAAAGAACCAAGTAAATTTTTGGCAACCATACAAATTGGAATTACACTTGCAGGATTTTTATCAAGTGCTTTTGCATCAGAAACATTTGCAGATATGTTAGCACCAGTATTAAATAGTTGGATACCAGCAATCAGTATTGGTGTATGGAAAAGTATATCTATCATTATCATTACCATCATATTATCTTTCTTTACGTTGGTTTTTGGTGAATTGGTACCAAAACGATTAGCTATGAAACATTATGAAAAAATATCTTTTGCAACTATTGGTGTTATTAGAGCTATTTCAATTATTACAGCACCATTTGTAAAATTATTGACAGTGGTAACAAATGCAATATCAAAAATATTTGGTGTGGGAGAAAATGAAGAAGAAACTGTTACTGAAGAAGAGATCAAGATGATGGTAAATCAAGGAGAAGAAAAAGGAACGATTGAAGAATCAGAAAAAGAATTGATTAATAATGTTTTTGAATTTAATGATATTACTGTATCTGAGATTATGAGACATAGAAAAGATATCTTTGCAGTAGATATGAGGATTAGTAATGAAGAATTATTAGATGAATTATCACAAGAAGAATATCGATATAGCAGAATTCCTGTATATGATGAAACGATTGATGAAATTAAAGGAATCATATATGTAAAAGATATATTAAAAAATATTAAAAAGAAAAATTTTAAAGTAAAAAACTTAATAAAAGAAGCATATTTTGTGTCACAAAACCGTTTAATTAATGAAGTATTTAAAGAATTGCAAAAAAATAAAATGCAAATAGCAATTGTTGTTGATGAATACGGTGGAACAGCAGGACTAGTAACAATGGAAGATATACTAGAAGAATTGGTAGGAGACATATATGATGAATATGATGAGGAAGAAAAAGAATATGAAAAAATAGATGAAAATACGTATATGCTAGCAGGAAGTTTACCAATTTATGATGTGAATAAATTGCTAGATGCAGGAATTCCAGAAGGAGATTATGATACTTTATCAGGATTTTTGCAAGAAGAATTAGGAAGAATACCAGAGGATGAAGAAAAACCAGTCATAGAAACGTCAAAAGTTACTTATAAAATAGAGGAATCTGAAGATAAAAGAATATTAAAAGTAAAAGCGTGTAAAAATAATGATATAGAAACAGAAGAAAAAAATGAAGAATAAGGTAGGGAATGAATATGAAGAAAAAATATATAGTAATGATAGTGGTTATCTTATTAATCATCATAGCGATTGTAGGATGGTTTATTTATAAGCAAATTCAAAAAAATGGTCGAGAATATGAAATTGAAAAAATTAATATTCAAGATTATGCTTATTTTATTTTAAGAGAAAATGAAAAATATGGAGTTATGAATACAAGTGGAGATGTTGTGATAAATCCAGAATATACGAATGTTATTATACCAAACCCTAAAAAGGCAGTATTTATATGTTATGATGAAAACAAGAATACAAAAGTATTCAATCAAAACAATGAACAAATATTTTCAGAATATGAACACATACAACCAATCAGATTGAAAAATATAGCGAGTGACTTAATGTATGAAAAAAATTTATTAACCTATGAGCAAGATGAAAAAGTTGGATTAATTAATCTAGAAGGAAAAATAATTGCAAAACCCAAATATGAATCAATAGAAGGACTGCCATATAAAGAGGGAGAATTATTAATCAAATTAGAAGGAAAATATGGTGTTATTAATAATAAAGGTAATGATTTAGTAGAACCAAAATATGATGAAATTACCGTGGATAATTATGCTACTGAAGAAGATGGATATAAATATGCAGGATATATTGTTTCTAATACAACACAAGATGGATATAGATATGGATATGTAGATATTAATGGACGAGAATTATTAGAACCACAATATACAGAAATTTCTAGAATTATCAATATACAAGATAAACACAATATTTATTTGATTGTAGCCCAAAACGGACAATATGGGTTATTTAAAAATCAAGATCAGATGATAGAAAATGCATACCAATCGATAACATATAATAGTGAAAGTAATACACTGACATTAGAAAAAACAAAACATTATGGAGTAGCAACAATCGAAGGGAAAATCATTATACCAGTAGAATTTACACAAATTGATAGTACAGGAGAATATATATATGCGACTGATGTAGATGAAAATGTAAAAGTTTATAAAGAAGATGGAACTCCTGCAGAAATTGATAGTAATATCTATATTTTAAAAACAGATAGTGCAAATTATCAAATAAAAATAGATGGCTCAGTATATAGTATTCTTAATCAAGCTGGGGAACAAATAACAAAGCAGAATTATTCTTATATAGATTATTTACATGATAATTATTTTATAGTTTCAGTGACAGGTGGAAAAGTAGGAGTCATTAATGATAAAGAAGAAGCCTCTATACCTATTCAATATGATTCGATAGAAAATATCGAAGGAACAGATTGTATGATTACAAGATTATCAGAAAATAATTCAACACAATTATATGATAAAAATTTTAAACAAATATGTGAGATGACAAATGCAATTATCAAAAAAGAAAATGATTATATAAAATTATACAATGATGCAGAAACCAGATATTTTGATTTAGAAGGAAATGAAAAACAAAATACTGAAATATTCCCAGATAATCAAATATATGCAAAATCTACAGACGGAAAATGGGGATTTGTTGATAAATCTGGAAATATAGTTGTAGACTATATATATGATAAAGCAACAGATTTGAATTCTTATGGATATGCAGGAATTAAATTAGATGGCAAATGGGGGGTTGTAGATGCAAATGGTAAGGTGATTATAGAACCCACATATACATTTAATGTACAAACAGAACCACAATTCATAAAAGATTATTATAGAGTAGAATATGGATATGGAGAATTTTATTATACAAAATAAAACTTTATTGTCTGAGATAAAAAATAGACTCAATTTTGAGTCTATTTTTTTGATATTCATTACTAACACTTTGTATATGTATTTTTTTATAAATTCCTCATTTGTTTTTTATACAATAGGAAAGTTATCCTTTCCTATTGTATAAAAGTCGCTACG
>CAMLUB010000062.1 GCA_946486515.1 uncultured Clostridium sp. | reverse complement strand
AAAATAGGGATTTATAGGTATACCTCAAAAAAACCTAAATATATATTAAAAGGAAAAGAAGATGAAAAGTGAAATTGAAAATGAAATGAAATTAGAATTTATTAGTAAATCTGCAAATGAAGCATTTGCAAGAATTACAGTAGCCGCTTTTGCATCACAATTAGACCCAACCATTGAAGAACTAGCAGATATTAAAACAGCTGTATCTGAAGCAGTGACGAATTGTATTATTCATGGATATGATAAAAAACAGGGAATTGTCAAAATATTTGCTAGATTAAAAGAAAATGAAATTTTAATAGAAATATCGGATAAAGGAAAAGGAATCGAAAATATAGATATAGCAAAAGAACCATTATATACGACTAAACCCAACCTGGAAAGATCTGGTATGGGATTTACCATTATGGAAAGTTTCATGGATGAAGTAGATGTGGAGTCTGTTGTAGGTTTAGGAACAAAAGTAACGATGAGAAAAGTCATAAAAAATAAATTAGATAATGAGGAATCTGATGATGAGTTTGAAATGATTACAAAAGAATAGAGGTAAACTATGTTTGAAAACAGTGTAGAAGCAATCAAGAAAGCACAATCTGGTGATAAATATGAAATGGAAAGAATGATTAGAGACAACAATGGACTTATATGGAGTATTGTCAAAAGATTTAACGGAAGAGGATATGATTTAGAAGATTTATACCAGATAGGATGTATGGGATTTATAAAATCCATCAAACGATTTGATACCAATTATGATGTAAAATTATCTACATATGCAGTTCCATACATGATAGGAGAAATTAAACGATATATACGTGATGATGGACCAATAAAAGTTAGCAGGAGTATTAAGGAATTAGGAATGAAGATAAGAGAATTGCAAAAGGAAAATATAAATAAAAAAGGAAAGGAATTGACAATTGAAGAATTAGAAAAAGAATTAAAAATTTCGAAGGAAGATATCGGATTAGCATTAGAAGCAAACAATACAGTAGAATCCATAGATGGAAAATTTTATACAGATAATAAAGATGGGAATAGTATCAATTTAATAGAAAGAATTTCATCAGATAAAAACGAAGAAGAATGTATCACAAATAAATTAGCAATTAAACAACTAATAGAAGGATTAGAAGATAGAGATAAAGAAATTATTTTATTAAGATTTTATAAAGATAAAACACAATCACAAGTAGCAAAAATCCTTGGAATTACACAAGTACAAGTGTCAAGATTAGAAAGAAAAATTTTAGACAATATGAAAATGAAGCTAATTTCATAAAGAGGTGATAAGTTGAAAAAAGTTTTTATCTATTTTTTTGCTTTTTTGTTTATTTGTTTTATTTTACCAGCATTACTTACAAAATCAGAAACAAATGCATCATCAGAAACGAGCAATGAAGAAGATAATAAACAAGAAAGTGAAGAAGTTTTAGAACCATATACATATAATCAATATGGGACGATAAAATTATTACATACAGATACAAATGAAGTAGAAGAAGTTGCTTTAGATACATATCTTTGCAATGTGGTATCAGCAGAGATGCCAGTAGATTTTGAAAGAGAAGCCCTAAAAGCGCAAGCAATTGTTGCAAGAACTTATACGATTTATAAAATCAATAACAAAAAGCATGATAATGCAGATATTTGCGATGATTCTAGTTGTTGTCAAGCTTGGATTTCAAAAGAAGACAGGTTAGCAAGATGGGATGGAGATAAAGAGGCTAAGTGGAATAAAATAGAAGAATGTGTAAAAGAAACACAAGGAAAAATTATTACATACAATCATGAACCAATTAATGCTTTTTTTCATTCGAATAGTGGAGGAAAAACAGAACTTCCAGTAGATGTATGGGGAGGAGGCAGTAATATGCCATATCTTCAGGTTGTTGAAACAGCAGGAGAAGATGGGTATACGCAATATAATTCAGAAGTAGAACTAACGAATGAAGAAATATTGGAAAAATTAAAAGAGAAATATGCAGATATTCAAATTGATTTTAATAATGAAGAAGATATAAAAATATTAGAATATACAAGTAGTGGAAGAGTAAAAACAATTAAATTTGGTAATCACGAAATTTCTGGTACAGAAGCAAGAAGTATATTTGGATTACGTTCTACCAATTTTGAGTTGGCAAAAGAAGATGGAAAAATAAAATTTACAGTCATCGGATATGGTCATGGAGTAGGAATGAGTCAAACAGGAGCAGATAGTATGGCAAAAAGTGGAAGGACTGCAGAAGAAATTATTAACCATTTCTATGTTGGTGTAGAGATTAAAGATGTGAATTCTCTTTAAATAGCAAATAACTTGTTACACTCCTAGTCTTTTTGTCCAGTGGCGGATTCACACTTTTTATGAAGTTTGAATGTGATTGGAGATATTTTAGAATTTGTTAATCATTTATTGAGGGATGTTCATGGGCAATCCAGTGATATATTCATTTCTTATAAATGTCTCGGCTCAATACGTACATTACTTTTTCTAGATCAAAAATAAATGAGCCTCTCGCTGCAAGAATTCGCGCTTCCTCATTTATTTTGGATTAAGAAAGAGTACAAGTACTCCAATCACATTCGACATATTATGCGAAATGAATATATCACTGGATTGAGCCTGAATGAGGCGCAATAAATGATATTACAAATTCTTAAATATCGTATTGAACCGAAAACTTCATAAAAAGTGTGAATCCGCCACTGGACAAAAAAACTAGGAGTGTAACAAGTTAAGCATGTTATTTTTATTTTTTTAAAAATTATTAAAAAATGTATATTCTTTTTAAAAAAGGAAATACTTGTAATAATAAAAGTATTTAAGGAGGATTGTATGAAAAAGGATATTCGTTTAAAACATATAGGGGAAACACATATAAATGACAAAATAATTTCTTATGTAGTAATGGCAGCAATTGTTATTGCCATCATTATTATTTCTCTTCTACTATATAGTCAAAAAATAAATCAAGAAGTGAAAGATGAAACAATGACATTAGAACAAATGACAGAGGCTATAGGACAAACAGACACTAGTAATGAGGTGGCAGAAAGTGCTAGTACAGAAATAGGAAAAACAGTTGAAGAAAGTGAAGAAGAACTAAAAACAGAAAATGTTATGACAAATGAAACTACACAAAACATAAGTAGTAATGAAAGTAGTAGTATAAATACAAATACAACGCAAAACACAACTAGCAAAGAAGAACAAGAAGCGAAAGAGACAAAAGAATTATCATTCCAAAGACCTGTGGAAGGGGAAATTGTGAAAGAATATGCACAAGATAATTTAGTATATTCAGAAACCTTAGAAGAATGGGTTACACATAGTGGAATTGATATCAAGGCAGATAAAACAACAGTTGTAAAAGCAGCAGAAGCAGGTGTTGTAAAATCTATAAAAAATGACCCTAGATATGGTTTAACAATTGTCATTGAACATGATGATACGTATCAAACAGTATATTCTAATTTATTAACTTCTGAATTTGTTGTAGAGGGAGAAACAGTAGAAAAAGGACAATCTATAGGAACTGTTGGAAATAGTGCGGTATTTGAAATTGCAGATGAACCACACTTGCATTTTGAAATATTAAAAGATTCTATTGCAATAGACCCTTCTATTTATATTCAATAATTGAAACTACTCTGTTATATAAAATTTCTAATTATGAGTTCTGCATATTTAGTTTTAATAAATTCCTCGACTCAATACGTGATCTAGCCTTTCTAAATAGAAAAGAAAAAATAAATATGAAAGAACTCGTATAATATCAAACTTAAATACAATAACTTAATTTTCGATACCTTTAGCAATTGACGAAGTAAACTATGTATGATAAAATACGCTAGTAAGTAGCTTAACTACTTAAATAAAAATAGAAGAAGGAATGAAAAAATGAAATTAGGAATTGTTGGACTACCAAATGTAGGAAAAAGCACATTATTTAATAGTATAACAAAAGCAGGTGCAGAATGTGCCAACTATCCATTTTGTACAATAGAACCAAATGTTGGAGTGGTACCTGTTCCAGATGAAAGATTAGATGTATTAACAAATATGTATCATCCACAAAAAACAACGCATGCGGTTATAGAATTTGTGGATATAGCAGGATTGGTAAAAGGCGCCAGTAAAGGAGAAGGTCTAGGAAATAAGTTTTTATCACATATTCGTGAAACAGATGCTATATGTGAAGTGGTAAGATGTTTTGAAGATTCGAATATTGTGCATGTTGATGGAAGTATAGATCCTATAAGAGATATTGAAACGATTAATTTAGAATTAATATTTGCAGATATTGAAACTGTTAATAAAAGATTAGATAAAGCAAAGAAAAATTTAAAAGCAGATAAAAAATATCAAGAAGAAATTGATTTATTAGAAAAAATAAAAGAAAATTTAGAAAATGGAATTTCAGCAAGAGCGATTGAGTTTAATGAAGATGAACAAGCATTGGTAAAAGATATGTTTTTATTAACAACAAAACCAATATTGTATATCGCAAATGTATCAGAGGGGCAATTAAGTGATGCAGAAAATGACCCAATAGTTAAGAAAGTAAAAGAATATGCTGCAAAAGAGAAAGCAGAAGTCATACCATTATGTGTAAAAGTAGAAGAGGAATTATCAGGACTAGATGATAATGATAAAAAAGAAATGTTAGAAATGTTAGGGCTAGAAGAATCAGGATTAAATAAGGTTATCAAAAAAAGTTATGATTTGCTAGGATTAATGTCATTCCTAACAGCTGGAGAACCAGAAGTAAGAGCATGGACAATCAAGAAAGGAACAAAAGCACCACAAGCGGCTGGGAAAATACACTCAGATATTGAAAGAGGTTTTATTAAAGCAGAAGTTGTATCCTTTAAAGATTTAGTAGAGCAAGGTTCAATGATTGCCGCAAAAGAAAAAGGATTAGTCAGATCTGAAGGAAAAGATTATATTATGCAAGACGGAGATATTGTGTTGTTTAAATTTAATGTATAAGAAAATTAGATGTTAACAAATTTAAAGATTTCTCGACGTAAAGATGTAAAATCATAAAGACCATTTTCTTGTAATAAAAATGTAATAAAAAAATCAAAAAAATGTATTGACGAAAAAATAAAATAAGTATATTATAATTGTAATGTAAACAAAAGATAGACAATAGTGTGTTTGTGGACTTGCAATTATTAAAAAAACGTGATATAATAATAATTGTTTATAGAGTAATCGAAAAAATATACTATTTGAAGTAAGGAGAGATAATATGAAAAAATCAATTATTTTAAAAAGTTTTTTAGTAATTTTAGCATGTGCAATGCTTATATTTACAATAACACCAGTATATGCAGCAACAGATGAAGGATTTGAAGATGTATTTAATATGACAGATAATACATCAAATACAGGAAATACAAACTCTGGAAACACAAATTCTGGGAATACAAATACAAGAAATACAAATAGTAATGTTCAAAACTTAAATTCATTGAGAAATACAGCTAACAGAGTGAATACTGCAAATTCTTTGCCAAATACAGGAATAGCAGATTCATTACCAACAGTATTATTAGTTGTTGTATTTGCTATTTCAGCAATTTACGCATATAAGAAAATAAAAGATTATAGAAATGTTGATTAAAATAAAAATATGATAAAAAATTGAAGATGATTAAACATCTTCAATTTTTGCTTTTATAATGATTCGATTACCATTAAAATTATTACAAGTAACTAAAGTTAATTCAAAAGAATCTGTAATTGTATGATATACAGGAGATAAATCATCAGATTTTACTTCATAATTTTTTATAACAGAATACATATATTGATTATTCGAATTATCATATATATATATTTTATCATCTATATTCAAATCTTTAATTTTACTAAAAAATTTGTCATTATCATAATTATGTCCAGCAATACATAAATTAAAATCATTAGAATTTATAGAAGGAAAATTACCAAAAAATCTACAAGGGGAAGTTTTTAATAATTCATCTGTTAATTCATTAAAAATTGGATAAGAAATATTTAGCACTGGAATTTCAATAATACCAATAATACTATTAGGTTCAAGTTGAGGAGCATCATTTGCATTATTATCTGTATTGTTAGAATATAATTTGGTGATACTAAAATTATTAATTAATAAATTAGAAAAATCTTCTTTATGGTTTAAAGAAATTTTATAGTAACAAAATATAGAAATGATAATTAGTATAGCAATCATAGAGAGAAAAAATTGAATATTAAAAATTTTTTTATAGAAACGTTTTTTAGAAGAAGTTGTGTATGAAATATTAGAATTTTCTGATTGATCAATATGTTTATTCAAATCAATGTTGATAATTTGATTCATATAAGTTTCATTCCTTTCATCTTATGTTATAAATAGATAAAATATTCAAGAACGTCGCTTCGCTCTAATGAATGCACACAAATTTTACTAACGTAAAATTTGGCGCCGAACAATAACATGGGCTTTTGAAATGTTATGAATAGAAAAATGTTTTAAAAAGCCCGCTACTGTTCTTCTAGGATGTTTTTTGTTATGACAATTACATAAATCTTTAATAATTAGTATTTCCGTTTATAATAAAAATATAATAGGATAAAGAAATAAAAAATAGAAGTTACAGTTCAGACTTAACCAACCTTCCAGGGATGTTATGTTATATTTTTTTAAAATTCTCGGCTACCCTTCGATTCCCATTTAA
>CAMLUB010000061.1 GCA_946486515.1 uncultured Clostridium sp. | reverse complement strand
GAGGAGAAACAGAAAAACAAATTTATCGTTTCCAAAAAGGTGATACAGATTTAGCTTTACGATTTGATTTAACTGTACCACTTGCAAAATATGTGGCAAAAAATTATGGAAATTTAAGTTTTCCATTTAGAAGATATCAAATTGGAAAAGTATATAGAGGAGAAAGAGCTCAAAAAGGAAGATATAGAGAATTTTATCAATGTGATATTGATATTATTGGAGATGGAGAATTAGATTTAATTAATGATGCTGAAATTCCAGCTGTTATTTATACAATGTTCAGAGAATTGGGATTTGAAGATTTTACTATAAAAATAAATAATAGAAGAATTTTAAATGGATTGTTTGAAAGTGTAGACCAAAAGGAAAATGCAGTTGAAATATTAAGAATTATTGATAAAATTGAAAAAATAGGAAAAGAAGCTGTTATAGAAGAATTTAAAAAATTAGGACTACAAGAAAAACAAATCAACAATATTATCAATTTTATAGAAATTGAAGGAACTTCTGATGAAAAACTAGAAAAACTAGAAAACTTAGGAATCCAAAATGAAACCTATTTAAGAGGTGTAGAAGAATTAAAAGCTGTTGTCAAAAATGTAAGAATATTTGGTGTTCCAGATGAGAACTTTAAAGTAGACTTAACCATTGCAAGAGGACTAGATTATTATACAGGAACGGTTTATGAAACTTTTTTAAATGATTATAGAGAAATTGGAAGTGTATGTTCTGGAGGAAGATATGAAAATCTAGCTGAATATTATACAGACAAAAGTCTACCAGGTGTTGGTGTTTCTATTGGATTAACAAGATTATTTTATAAATTAAATGAATTAAACATTATTAAAGCAGATAAAAAATCAGTAGCAGATATTTTAATTATTCCTATGGTAGAAAATCTAGAAGAACCAATAAAACTAGCAACAAAATTAAGAAACATTGGTATTAATACAGAAATTTATTTAAATGATAAAAAGTTAAAAGCAAAGTTCAAATATGCAGATAAACTAGAAATTCCATATGTGATTGTATTAGGTGAAGATGAAATCAATGCGAAAGAAATCACATTAAAAGATATGAAAACAGGAAATGAAGAAAAACTACCTATGGATGAGCAAAAGATAAAAGAAATCATACAAAAAGAATAGACTGTATTATGAAAGTGTATAGTAAAATTAAAGTGAGCTAAAACAGGAGGTTTTTGATATAGTAAAAACAAATAAACAACACATTTTTATGAAAAATCATAAACTGTGTTGTATTTTGTTATTTTTTTATTTTATCCAATTTATATTTAAAAGGATATGTATTTTTAATAAATTCTCTAAATTCTATAGAAGTACCTTTTTTAAATCCAGCTTTATCTAGCAAAAGAGAATGTCTGTGATCTAAATATAAATAAAAAAAGTTTTCTGTTTCAAATATTTTATAAAGTTCTCTGTAATAAACAACAGTATATTCGTTTTTGGTATAAATTTTAAAATATTTTTCATAAAATAAAAAAGTAAAAGTCTGTTCTTGGGTAAATGTATCACTATGATAATCTTGTCGAACTTCTTCTATAGGATGAAAATATCTTAACAAAATAAAAGAAGTTAAACATGCACAAAAAATGAATGCTAATTTGTAATAATGATTTTGGACATATAACATAATGAAAAATAAAATTAACATAAAACCAATCAAGGATATTGCATTATATTTAAAAGAAAAAGTTCTTTTGTGAAATTTTAAAAATTCATCATAAATATGTTGAGAATATGTAGTTGCATTTTTAAATAATAATTTCAATTTTAATCACCTATCTTAGTATAACATAAAAGAAAGGGAATGAAAATACATAAGGTTTGCATAAATGTGTTTTTAAACCAAAATGTAGTAAAATCTAGGTATTAAAAATAATTGATAGGATCTCCTAATTTACATTTTTATACCTTGCACTTTAAAAATTTACATGATATAATCCAAATAACTAAAAATGAACTTAAAGACTGTCCCTTAAGTTCAAAGAAAGGTGCAAAATTTATGTATGATGTGGTTATCATAGGTGCAGGACCTGCAGGAATTTCAGCAGGCTTATATACAAAACGAGCAAACCTAAAAGTATTAATTCTATATAAGGATCGATCAGCACTAGAAAAAACGGAATGGATAGAAAACTATTATGGTTTTGAAAATGGAATATCTGGAAAAGACTTATATAAAACAGGAATTGAGCAAGCCAAAAACTTAGGAATGGATGTAAAAAAAGAAGAAGTTATCAATATACAATTTGGTGAAGGAAAGCAATATATAGTCATGACAGAAAAAGGAATGTATAACACAAAAACTGTGATATTTGCAACAGGAAACAAGAAAAATACACCAAACATAAAGGGAATTAAAGAATTTGAAGGAAAAGGTGTTAGTTATTGTGCTGTATGTGATGGATTCTTTTATAGAAATAAAGATGTGTCAATTTTAGGAAATGGAAAATATGCGATTTCAGAAGCAAATGAATTAATCAATATAGCTAATAGTATTACTATATTAACAGATGGAAAAATTGCACCCGAAATTAGAGCAGATAATGTGAAAATTGATACAAGAAAAATTCGTGAAGTTAGAGGAGATAAAAAAGTAGAAGAAGTAGAATTTGACGACAACACGAAAACAAAAACAGATGGTATCTTTGTTGCTCTTGGGGTGGCAGGTGGAAATGAATTTGCCAAAAAATTAGGAATTATCACTAAAAAAGATAGAATCGTTGTGAATGAAAATATGGAAACCAATATTCCTGGAATTTATGCATGTGGTGATTGTGTGGGTGGATTATTACAAATATCAAAATCTGTCTATGAAGGAACAAAAGCAGGATTGCAAGCAATACAGTATATCAGAAAAGAAAATGTATAATTTTGCCAAAATGGCAATAAAATAAAATTAACTTTGTGGTATACAAAAAATTTGTATAGGATTAATATAGAATTAAATTTTGTATACAAAAAATATAAAGGAGGAAAAAGATATAAGTATGTTAACATTTGAAGAAAAGAATTTTGAGGAAGAAGTATTAAAATCAGAAGGAAAGGTTTTAGTCGATTTTTATGCAGATTGGTGTGGACCTTGTAGAATGATGTCACCAGTGATTGATGATATAGCAAAAGAATTAGAAGGAAAAGTAAAAGTCGGAAAAGTAAATGTGGATAATAACCAGGAATTGGCTATCAAGTATAATGTAATGAGTATACCAACCATTATGATATTTGAAAAAGGAATGCCAGTAAAAACATTTGTAGGTGTTACGGATAAACAAGAAATATTAGATATATTAAAATCATAATATATGATAAGGAACGGAAAATGTATTAAAAATATATAGAATAGAAAAATCGTTTTTCCTATACAGGAACGTCGCTTCGCTCTAACGATTGCACACAAATTTTATTAACGTAAAATTTGGCACACGAACAATAACGCGGGCTTTAAAATGTTAGGAATAGAGAAAATATTAAAAAAGCCCGCTATTGTTCTTGTAATTGTTCATAAAGGGATGTATATAAGAAAGGAAGGATCAAACAATGGAGGTTATTTATTTTTTAGCAACAGATGGAATTAAATTGGATGGATTATTATATACAAGTAAAAATAAGACAGAGGATATTATCTTATCTGTTCATGGCATGGGTAGTAATTGTATGAAAAAAAGAGAGACCACAATAGCAAAATTTGCGAATGAAAATAACATAGATTATTTTTGTTTTAACAATCGTGGAAGTGAATTAGTAAAATATATAAGAAGATATACAGAAGGGAAAAGAGAAAAAGAATTAGGTGGAACCAGCTATGAAGATGTATTAGAAGGTTATGAAGACATTACCGGTGCCATTATCAAGTTAAAAGAATTGGGATATAAAAATATATATTTACAAGGACATAGTTTAGGATGTACAAAAATTATATACACATACCATGAATTAAAAGAAGAAGAAGACGAAATGGTAAATCATATAAAAGGTATTATATTAAATTCTTTGATAGATATTCCAAAAGCTCTAAAAATATATTTAAGAGACAGCTTTGATAAATATCTAATATATGCAGAAGAAAAAGAAAAAAATGGTCAAAAAGATGAAATGATGCCAAAAGAAGCTTTTATCCATCCAATTAGTGTTAAAACATTTTTAAGATATGCGAGAGATTATCAAGATATTAATTTTGCAAATTTTGGAGAAGATAAAGAATTACAAATATTAAATCGTATCGATGTACCATTGTTTATGCGTTGGGGAAATGTCAATGAAATGATTGCTCAAATGCCAGAGGAATTAGTGGATTTGATGAATAAATCTATTACAAATCCTAATAAAGATATCTATTATATTGATGGTGCAAATCATAGTTATGAGGGAAAAGAAGAAGAATTAGCTAAACAAGTTGTCTCTTTCATAAAAGAAAAATGTAACAAAAAAAATGATTAATTTTATTATAGAATCTCATGTTTAGATGAATAGAAATTACATTTATACATAAGAAAGGAATGGGAAAAATGCAAAATAAAAAAGTAATTATCGGAATCATCATTGCAGTTATAGGAATTGTAGCGATTATTGTAGGAATCATCATCATGAACATGCCAAAAGAAAAACCAGAAGAGGTTTTAAATTCATATTTTTCAGCTATTAATGACAAAAAATATGAAGAGATGTATACATATTTAAGTAGTTCATCTAAAGAAAGTATTAGCCAAGAAGATTTTGTAACAAGAAATGAAAATATTTATGAAGGAATTGATAGTAGTAATATTAAAATTACAGTTAAAGAAGTAACTAATGAAAATGATAAGAAAAAGGTATCTTATAGTGAAGAAATGGTAACTTCAGCAGGAAATATTCATTTTGATAATGAAGCATATCTAGTAAAAGAAGATAAAACATATAAACTAGAATGGTCATCAAGTTTAATTTTTCCTAAGTTACAACGAGATTATAAAGTAAGAGTAGAAACCTTAAGTGGAAAAAGAGGAAGCATACTAGACAGAAATGGAAATAAACTTGCTTATGATGGAACCATTTCTCAAGTGGGAATTGTACCAGGAAAACTAGGTGACAGCAGAGAAGAAAATATTAGCAAAATAGCAGAATTAACAGGGGTATCAGTTGAAACCATTAATAAGTATCTATCAGCATCTTATGTAAAAGATGATACATTTGTACCAATTAGAAAAGTGGCAAAAGATGATACAGAAATAAAAGAACAATTATTACAAATTCCAGGAATTATGATAAATGATGCAGAAGGAAGAGTGTATACTTTGGGAGAAGAAGCTGGACATTTAATCGGATATGTGCAAGCAATTAATGCAGAAGAATTAGAAAAATATGCAGATAAAGGATATAGTTCTACAAGTCTAATTGGAAAATATGGCTTAGAATCAGCTTATGAAGATAGATTAAGAGGAACAGATGGTGTTAGAATCTATATCGAAGATGCAGATGGAAATGAGGTAACAACTTTAGCAGATCAAGAACAACAAAATGGAGAAGATATTACCCTTACAATTGATAGTGAGATTCAAACAAAGCTATATGAACAACTAAAAAATGATAAAGGATTATTTGTTGTTATGCAACCTAAAACAGGAGAATTATTAGCTTTAGTTAGTACACCAACATTTGATTCAAATGACTTTACATTAGGAATGACAACTGATGAATGGAATGCTTTAAATAATGATGAAGCAAAACCTTTATATAATCGATTTATCCAAAAGTATTGCCCAGGCTCAACCTTTAAAGCAATCACAGGTGCTATTGGATTAACAACAGGAAGTATTACAGCAGAAGAAGATTTTGGATATACAGGAACCAGTTGGCAAAAAGATTCTTCATGGGGAGATTACAGAGTAACAACATTAACAGCATATAATGGACCTAAGAATTTATTAAATGGATTAATGTATTCAGACAATATCTATTTTGCACAAACAGCATTAAAAATTGGAACCAGTAAATTTACAGAAAGCTTAGATAAAATTGGATTTAATAAGCAATTAGAGTTCCCATTATCATTGGCAACATCACAATATGCAAATGAAGATGGAATCAATTCAGATGGAAAATTGGCAGATACTGGATTTGGACAAGGGAATTTATTAATAAACCCAATTCATATGGCATCTATTTATTCAGGATTCTATAACAATGGAGACATGGTAAAACCATATATTGAATATAAAGAAGATAAAACACCAGAAATTTTAATAGAAGATGCTTTCTCAGAAGAGGCAGCCAATACCATAAAAGAAGATTTAATTCAAGTAGTTGAACGTGGTTCAGCAAATGACATGAAAGTCAATGGTGTAACTATCGCAGGAAAGACAGGAACAGCAGAATTGAAAACAGATAAAGAAGATAATGAAAGTGGAACATTAGGTTGGTTTGATTGTTTTACAACTGATCAAGGAGAAAATGATATATTGGTTATCAGCATGGTAGAAAACGTTCAAGATAATACTGAGGGAGGAAGCCATTATTTAATCAAAATGATTAGAACTTTATTTGAATAAGTATAAAAATTAATAAAGTGATGTAGTATAAAATGCTACATCACTTTTAAAGTAATCGACATATTTATAGATAATTATTTTCAATATATTGAAATGGGTGAACTTGAAAAAATAAAATTCAAACATAGATAAGTGTTTAAAAAAATAAATAATGTAAATACTATTTATGAAAAATATAGTAAAGAAAAGACATCTGGTAAAATGTCAAGATAATTTTTGAAAAGATTTTAATTTTTTTG
>CAMLUB010000060.1 GCA_946486515.1 uncultured Clostridium sp. | reverse complement strand
TGAGCCATTATTCCTATATTTCTTGTTCTTTCAAGTGGGTATGCTCTTCCTGCCATTTCTTTATTTCCCCCTCTCTATATTTAAAATTTACTAAATTCGTTTTTATCGTTGTCAAACTTCTCAAAAATATTTTCAATATGCAAAAGTATTATTTAAAATATTTTTGCTCGTTTTCCTAGCTAAAATTCGAATTTATTAAATTTAATTCTTCAGATAAATTTTAATTTATTAAATTTTGATTCAAAATGTGCAGATTTCCATTTTCAATCTTTATATTCTTAAATTTTTACCAAAAGTAGTAAAATGTGCATTTTTGATAAATAAAACAAGCCGAAGGTGTATGTTTATACATCGAAGTTTGTATTATTTAGCGAAAATGTGCAGCTTGCTGCTTTTCGTGAAAATTTTACCATTTATAGTGTGCGAAAGCTTTATTAGCTTCAGCCATTCTATGTGTATCTTCTTTTTTCTTAAATGCTCCACCGTTTCCATTAACAGCATCCATTAATTCCCCTGCTAATTTTTGAGCCATTGTTTTTTCATGTCTGTTTCTAGCATAAGTTACAATCCATCTTAAACCTAAAGTTTGTCTTCTTTCTGGTCTAATTTCTAATGGAACTTGGTATGTTGCTCCACCAACTCTTCTTGCTTTAACTTCAAGAACTGGCATAACATTTTCTAAAGCTGCTTCAAAAACTTCTAGTGGATTTTTTCCTTCTTTTTCTTTTATGATGTCAAATGCATCATATACGATTTTTTGTGCTACAGATTTTTTACCATCTAGCATAATATTGTTTACTAACTTTGTAACAACTTTGCTATTATATATTGGATCTGGTAAAACATCTCTTTTTGCTACATATCCTTTTCTTGGCACTATTCTTCCCTCCTTAAATATCTTGTTAGGGGACACACCTTTCTTATTAGATATCTCACTCAGTTCAAGGTATGTCCCCTCCCCTTGTGAATATATAATATCATATTTGATGTTTCCTCCTTTTTTGAACACTCATTAAAGTATTCTAGGTACTCTGAAAAGTTTCCTTTCCCGTATAGTGCTATATATTCTATCTAAATTTAAGTACCTTAAGTTTAGTAAGAGTACAAGCACTAGTTCTTTTTTTATTTTTGCTTTTAACCTTAATCATAAAAAACGAATTCAAAACAAGATGCTGCTTTCAATTGTTTTATTTAAAATAAAGCAAATTAGGTTTATTGTGCATTTTTGATAAATAATACAAGCTGAAGGCGTACGTTTGTACGTCGAAGTTTGGATTATTTAGTGAAAATGTGCAAGATGCCTAATTTCATTTATTTTAACTATTTTTTAGGTTTCTTAGCTCCATACTTAGAACGCGCTTGCATTCTGTCTTTAACACCTGCTGTATCTAATGTTCCTCTGATAATATGGTATCTAACACCTGGAAGGTCTTTTACCCTACCACCTCTAATTAATACAACACTGTGTTCTTGTAGGTTATGTCCTATACCTGGGATATAAGATGTAACTTCATAACCATTAGAAAGTCTAACTCTGGCAACTTTTCTTAAAGCTGAGTTTGGCTTTTTAGGTGTAACTGTTTTTACAACTGTACATACTCCTCTTTTTTGTGGAGCTCTGTTGTTTGTTAATCTCTTGTTTTTTGAGTTCCATCCATGTTGTAATGCTGGAGATTTTGATTTTGTTACTCCTGTTTGTCTTCCTTTTCTTACTAATTGATTAATTGTTGGCACTTAAATTTCACCTCCTGTTTTTATATTTTTCATTCATTTTATATGAAGTATTACTATAAAATTTTTGTTATATTTTTGAAATATTTGTTTCATATAAAATAAATATACCGTTACGGAATTACATATTACATGCAATCTATCATAACGGTATATATTTTATCATTTTTATTTAGATAAGTCAATAATAATTTTAATTTTTCATAAGGTTTTACGTTTACTAGAGTTACCATGACAAATCTCGCTTCGCGATGAACTTTTCTCTGCTTTTCTAATTCAACTACATATATTTAAGTTATCGAAGAAACGTAAAGATTTGTCGACGCGAAAAATTGCTACGCAATTTTTCTGTGCAACTTTTATTTTATCATTTTCAACGTTGTTTTTTTATGGTATAGGAAAAGCGATTTTTCCTATACCATAAGAAAGAGCCCCTCAGTTGAGGGGTCTCCTTCATTTCTTTTTCGGTCGACCGATCATAAGACCGGCCAGGAAAATCAGGACATATGCTGTCCCGATTTTCCAGTTGGGGATCATCCCCGCCAAAGCGGCGGGAATTTTCCTCAACAGGTTCGGAATCATCCGAACCATCCCCTCCCATATGGGAAGGGTTAACACCACTGCCAACAGCAGTAGCGCAATTATTACATTCTTTTTCATCTTTTTTTTTGAGAGGGAGGAAGCACCTCCCCCTCTCTCCTTTCTGCCGTATTTACTATTATTATACCAAATTTCTAGTAAAAAGTCAATTTTATGTAAAGTTTGCTCATTTTTCCATCCATTCTTGCTTTTACTTTAAAGTCATTTTTTTGCAAAATACTTATATCGAATTTTGTTAATAAAAAATGATTGTTTTTATCCTTAAATAGCAATTGAGCAATCATTAAAGCAAAAAGACGTACTTGAATTGAAAAAAATCCAGCTCTTTAAGAGTTGGATTTTTGGCTTAATACTATACTGTTTCCATATCATCCGGATTTAAAATAGCTCTTTTTCCTATAATTGCTGTTAATGTATTTAATAAAGTTTCATCTGTTACATTTTTGTAATTACCATTTTCTAGTTTATAGATAAATTCTATAGACACTTTTCCTTTATAATCATCTAAATTTTTTAATTTCTCTAATGCCTGTGAAATGTCTTCAATAATATAATAATATTTAATGCCTTCATATTCTATATTATCTATCACTAGCCATTCTCTATCATCAAATTTGATTCTCATTTTATAAGACATGGTAAACCTCCTCTTTTGTCTATCGTGTTTCTGTATTTTCTTTCTTTTTACCGGCAGATACTTCAGTTACCTTTGTTGAAACATCGTTCATCCTTTCTTCAGTTTTTTCTTCATTCTTTTTCTCTGCCGTTGGAGAAACATGATTACGCAATTGTTTTCTTAAATCTCTCATACTTTCCTTTTGTGCTTGATATAATGCATTGGCACCTGTAAAAATAATACCATTTAAATCGATTCCATCTTTTAATTTTGGCATCATTTCTGCCATAATACCATTAATATTTGTATGATATGGCACTACACCACTCTTGAAAAATTCATATACTTTTGCCATATCTGCACTATCACCAAATGTAAAGGCAGTATAGTCATGTTGTGGATGTGTACCCATATATGTGGCAATAGCATCTCTATTGGCTTTTTGCACTTTTGTATAATAATCTGTTGCTGTCTTTAATGCTTCTAAATGATTTCCTTGTTGCAAATACGCATCTGCTGTCATTGCTGTTTGTGCACCTTCTGCATGAGATTGTATATCTTTTGAAACATAATCATTCGTAAATCCCCAATTGGTTCCTCCCAAATCTCCTCTTTCAGCTCTATTCCATCCAGCTTCAACAGTTTGTCTTGTAATCGTATCTTCCACTTCAGATGCTGTTGGAGAATCAGAAACATGAGCTTCTCCATTTACCTCAATAGATTGATTTGATTGATTAATCTCTGTTAAATGTTGATTATGTGTTTGTACTGCTTGTTGATTTATTCTGTTATTTGCAATTTGATTAAACAAGCCTGTTGCTGCAGATATTAAAGCTACATCTGTTAATAATAATCTTCCTTTTGTTTGTGGTCCTCTATCTAATGCTTCTACTGGAGATTCTATACTATAATTTCCAGTATCAATATAATTTTTCTCTCCGCCCTGTAACATTGTATTTTCTCGTCCTAATCGTTGCATTTGACCAGTTAATACATTAATGCCTGTTCTATCTCCACTTCTAGCTGCCAATCTTCTTTTTTGAGATAAATTTGCCATTTTCGCATTTTCTTCTCTATTGTCTGGATTAAATTTTCCTAAAAACCAACCAGAAATATTTCTATAAGCACTGGATTTCTTTTTTGCTCCTTCGTCAAATGTATCTAGTTGTTCTTGTAGTTTTTTACCCTCTTCCACATTTTTTTGATAGATTTCTGTTGCTTGATTATATTCATTTGCTTGTTCTAATGTCCATTTATCTTGTCCCACTTTTTCTAATGCTTGCATTTTCTCATAAGATTTATTTGCTTCTGTTGTATAAAAATCAATTGCCGTACCATATTCTCTACCTAATCGTGATCTAACAACATCCAAATAGGCACCATTTACTTTATATTGTTTCATAAATTGTGGATCTAAATAATCTCTATCAAACGTATCTTTTATATGTTCATTAAACATTTTATTAACACGTTCAGGTGGTTGAACCAACACTTGAAAATCTAAAGATGACAAATTATCCACTTTTGTTTTCATTTCTTCTATTTTTTCATTTGTTTTCATAATCTTACTTGGTATTTTTGCCAATAATTTCATAGGTGCTTTTAATGGAATTAACACACCACTAAGCACTTTATGTAAAACGTCTTCTTTTTTTGGTGGTAATATACTCATATGAGCCATTTTATAAATATTATGTTCTATACTACCAATATGTTCTGTACATGTATCATTATAGATTTCCCAAAAACTTCTAGTAGGCATTAATTCTTCTGGTTCCCCTATTTCTTTAGGATTTTTTTCTGCTAAAATTTTTGGTTCTTTAAGTTTTGGTTCCGTTGGATTTGTTGGTTCTTCTGGTTTTAATTTTCTATTTTTCTCAAATCCAAAATATTCATCATTGGCTCTCTTATCATCTCTTTTATTTTCTGGTATATCGCCTTTTCCATGGAAAAACTTTGTGTATTCTTCCATTTGTTGTTGTGTATGGTTTGGTTTTTCTTCTTTTTCAATTCCTTTTAACTGATTAATATATGTTTGATATTCATCTTTCTTTGCTGTTTCTTTTTCCAATTCTTCTTGCAATTTAAACAATTGTTTATATTGTTCAAATACTTTTGGTACTTTTACATTTGTTCCATCTTTTAGTTTTATCTTATCCATAGCCTTTTCTGTACTATATCGTATATTTTGTATTTCTCGTCGTATACTTTCTATTTTTCTCTTAATTTCAATTATTTTTTCTTCTTGTTTTATTTTTCCTTGTGTTAATATTCTTATTTTTTTGTCTTTTCCTTCTATTTTATTTTTCTCTAACTCTTCTAATTCTTTTTTCTTTTTTTGTATCATATATTCATATTCTTGATATAATTCTCTGTAAACTGTATTTTTTTTACTTTCATAAGTCTTTTGCTCTTCTTCTAATTTTTCTATAGATAACATTAATTCTGTTTTTTGTCTTGTTAAATTTTCTTCACCATTTTTTAATTGTTCTAACAATTCTTCGGGTGTTATATCTGTTTTTTTTTGATTTGTATATACTTTTGGGGAATTTGATTGTTGTTTTTTTAATTTCTTTTTTTCTACATTCTTGATACTTTTCTTAACTGGATCTTCTTTTCTCTCTTTTGGTTTTGTATTTTCAGTATTCTTTTTTTTACTTTCTTTTGTATTCTCTGATTCTGTTGTTTTCTTTTCCTTATCTTGTGTTAACTCAGATTTTTCACTCAATTCTTTTATCCTTCTTTGTGCATTAAATATTAAATTATTTAAGCTCCTTTTAGCTTCTATCATTGCATCTGTATTTCGACCTTTTGCTTCCCAATCCTTTAATTCTTCTCTCCATTTTTTTATATTTTCTTCTAATTTTTTTATTTCTTCTTCCATCTTATTCCCCTCATAATATTATTAGACTCTATCTCATTTATTTACTTTTATCCTGCTCAACTGTTTTGCCTTCTTTTGCTTGTTTTTCCATATTTCTTAATGCTGTTTCTTCTATATGATTATCACGATTCTCTATCTTTTCAACAAAACCACCTGGATGTATAATTCTATCAGTTGTTCCATCATTTGATTTTATAGCTCCTTCAACTTTTTTCTCCATTGAATCTTTTGTTCTCTTAGTTTCACCTTTTGCTCCTTCCATTCCTTTTTTAAAAGCCTCTATTATGCTTTCTATCATATTTTTTCCTCTTTCATTTGTCTGCTTTTTTACATCTTCACTTTGCTCTATTTCTTCTGATTGTATTGCTTTTTTGTCACTAACTTTTTCTGTTGGTTTATCTAATTTTTCTGTTTCTTTTTGTTCTAATAATTCTTCAAATAACTGACCTTTGACAATTGCTCCAGCATTCTTTTCTGCCCTAACAAATCTATTTAATTTTAGTTTGTTTAAAAAGCTAGTATTCTCTAAATTATGAATAAGATCTATTTCTCCTTTTTCTCCCTTACCAATACTGGTTATATAATTCTCCATTTGTTCTGGATAACCTTCTAATACAGCCAATACTTCTGGATTCAATTTTCTTTTTAATAAGGCACCTTTTATTCTGTTACCAGCAATTTTCTTACAAGCTTCTTTAATTTTTTCAGAATTCTTTAATAAATTTTTTCCATTTTCCATTGCTTCTTCGATGTACATTTTTCCTAAAATGCCTTTATTATCTCTATAATAGATTTCACCTTTTTCTTCTTGAATTTCAATGAACTCTATTTTATCTTTTGGTGGTGTACCTGTAGTTCCTTTTGATGTTTCCGTTCTGCCTTTTGGTTGTATGCCTGTAGTTCCTTTTGATGTTTCCGTTTTGCCTTCTGGTTGTACGCCTGTAGTTCCTTTTGATGTTTCCGTTTTGCCTTCTGGTTGTACGCCTGTAGTT
>CAMLUB010000059.1 GCA_946486515.1 uncultured Clostridium sp. | reverse complement strand
TAGTAAATGAAGTGTTATATAAAACCATTGCTAAAGAATTAAATGGTTCTAATGAAAAACCAGGAAAATGTAAGGGAATCAAAGGTATTAATCAAATTGACAAAATTATTAATATAGATCAATCACCAATTGGAAGAACGCCTCGTTCAAATCCAGCAACATATACAGGTGTATTTGATTTTATTAGAGATATTTTTGCTGAAACAGAAGAAGCAAAATTAAGAGGATATCAAAAGGGAAGATTTAGCTTTAATGTTGAAGGAGGAAGATGTGAAAGTTGTCATGGTGATGGTGTGCATAAAATTGAAATGCATTTCTTGCCAGATATCTATGTACCTTGTGAAGTGTGTAAAGGAAAAAGATACAACAGAGAAACCTTAGAGGTAAAATATAAAGGAAAAACCATTGCAGATGTGCTAGACATGACAGTTGAAGAGGCTTTACAATTTTTTGATAAAATACCAAGAATTAAACAAAAAATTCAAACATTATATGATGTAGGATTAAGTTATATCAAATTAGGACAGCCATCAACAACCTTATCAGGAGGAGAAGCACAAAGAGTAAAATTAGCAACAGAATTATCAAAAAAAGCAACAGGAAAAACATTATATATTTTAGACGAACCAACCACAGGACTTCATATTGCAGATGTTCATAAATTGGTAGATATCTTACAAAGATTAGTCGATACAGGAAATACGATTATTGTTATCGAGCATAATCTAGATTTAATCAAAACTTGTGATCATATTATTGACTTAGGTCCAGAAGGTGGAGACAATGGAGGAGAAGTCGTTGCTGTTGGAACACCTGAGCAGGTTTGTTTAAATGAGAAAAGCTATACAGGTAAATTTTTGAAGAAATATTTAGAATAAAACCAGAGGGAAAAAAGTGTGCATTTACAATGCCATCCAGCAGAAGAGGATGAGTCAGTGTAAAAAAGAATATTGTAAGAGTTCTGAGAACTTGGCTTATAAAAGTCAGATTCTACTGCATGTAATCCAAGGAGAGTACAGTCCCGTTTCACACATTGAACTATACTGTTAATTTGAAACGGAGTGAAAATATACTTTTCTCCAGTTCTCCAGTGTTTTTTTAAAGTGTTTAAGGTATCTTCAATTTCACCTTCATCAAAGATATCACTTTCATTAAAAAGAGCAGATAAAATCCCAGGACAATAATATTTCTGATTTTCATCTTTATAATGAAGACCTAAGGCATGTGCATAGCAATTAATTCCTTCCTAATTCCGGTATTCGGGAAAAAAAGGTGGGAAGTTTCCCATAGATTTTTTAATTTCTTCAAAAATTTTTTTTGATTCCATATAAAATTTCCTTTCTTTGATAGCTATCTGAACAATATGATAGCTGAATGTATGGTTCATTGTTACAAACATAAAATAAAGAAAATGCAAATTTGTATAAATTATGTTTTTTTGCAAATACTAAAAATATCCATTCAAGAAATGTACAGGCAAAAGCAGGCTTTTTTAGGTATTCTTTTTATAACTTTTTAAAAGCCATGTCATAAGAAAGGAGAAATGTATGTTGAATTTTAGAACAGATTTGGCAGCAGAGAGAAGGGAAATCTATAGAACAGCGAATAAATTAGAAAATGAGATTAATGGTATAGAAAGTGAAGAACAACAAATTAATGAAAATATAAAAGTGGATAGAGTAAAAATAACGAATGAAGAAGGGGAAAAAGCAATCGGAAAACCAAAAGGTGTCTATGTAACCATTGATATTAAAAATTTAAAAATTGCAGGAGAAGAAGAAATTCAAAAATCAGCAGATACCGTAGCAGAGGAATTAAGAAAAATTGTAGATAGTCATGTTGACAAAAATGGAGAAATATTAGTAGTGGGACTTGGAAATATTTATGTAACACCAGATGCATTAGGTCCAAAAGTCATTAATGATATAGAGGTAACAAGACATATGATTAAATATTTGCCACAATATGTAAAAGAAGGTGCTAGAAATGTGAGTGCTATATCTCCAGGAGTGCTAGGAACAACAGGTATAGAAACAGTGGAAATTTTAAAGGGAATTGTAGAGAATACACATCCTAAATTATTGATTGTGATTGATGCTTTAGCATCTAGAAGTATAGAAAGAATTAGTAGTACTGTACAAATATCAGATACAGGTATTGTACCAGGTGCAGGGGTTGGAAATACCAGAAAAGAAATTAGTCAAAATACATTAGGAATTCCAGTCGTGGCAATAGGAATTCCAACAGTTGTGGAAACAGCAGTTTTGGTCAATGATTCATTAGATTTATTTATTACGAAGTTACAGGATGAAGCAAAATCAAATGATTATTTAAATCAATTAAAGGAAGAAGATAATTATGAAGAAATTAAAGAAGCATTGGTTCCACAAGATTATAATCTCATTGTGACTCCAAAAGAAATTGATGGATTGATTGATAATATGAGTAAAATTGTAGCAACAGGAATTAATCAAGCAATATAGAATACCATAACTTTTCCCTGTCCTTTAGTGGGTTGTGAATTGCAACGAACTGTAACACAATTTGTAGAAATTATAGAAAAATGGTTGAAAAAAACTCTTTCTTAAGATATAATCTTTATAAATAGGAAAAGAAAAGAGGGATTTCTATGGGTAATGAAGAAAAAATGGATAATACAAAAAAGGTAGAAGAAGTAAAAGAATCAAAAACAGAAAAAGTTGAAGAACCAAAATTCAATAAAGTAGAATCAAAAGATTTAAAAAAAGAAAAAGGAATGAATCATATAGATAATAAAAAAGAAAAAAAAGAGAAGAAGCAGAAAAATAAAATAAAAAAAGAAGGTACAGAAAAGGGAAATAAAAAAGTTGGCTATTGGGTTGGTGGAGTTGTGTTATTATTAGTTGTACTAGCCATAGTAACAGCTTTACTATTATTACCAGCAACACCAGAAAAAAGTGTAGAAGGAATGTTAAATAGTTTAAAAAATGCTGATTTTGAAAGTGTTAACAAATATGTTAATTATGAAGAAATTGTGAATGAATCAGAGACATTACAAAATTCAGAAATGGATGCAGAAACACAAAGCTTACTTTTTGATAAATTGTCATGGAAAATTTTAAATATTTCAAAAGAAGAAAATACAGCAAATGTTGAAGTAGAAATTACCAATAAAGATTTTAACCAAATCATCACAAATTATAAACAAGAAGCATTAAAAATTGCATTTAGTGGAGAATCTTTTACTCAAGAGGAACAAAATAATAAACTAAAAGAGCAATTAAAAAATGAAGAAATTGGAACCAAAACAGTTACGACAACCATACAATTGGTTAAACAAGATAAAGAATGGAAAGTACAAGCAGATGAAAGTTTAGTAAATGCTTTATTACCAGGTTTACAAGAAGCTATTAACTCTTTAAATAAAATTATTAATGGATAGTATCTAAAATACTATAGAGGAGATGCACCTATAAATATGAAATTGATGTTTTATATTTTAGGTGCATTTTACTAACGTAAAATTTGGAGCCAAATAATAAAACGGGATTTGAAATGTTATAAACAGAAAAATATTAAAAAAAACCCGCTATTGTTCTTTGTTTATATTATCACGTTACATGATGATTGTAAAAAAATAGGAGCTTATATAAAATTTATGTCAAAATTATCATTTTTGTTCAGACCATATTATCTAAAAAATATAAGGTATTCTGTCTTCTTTAAGATGTTAAAGTTTGAACCGTAACTTATTTTTTAGTAAATGTTGTTTTATGATATCGATACAAATTACAAATTTCACAATTCAAACAGATAGATATACGATTTTCAAAAATTAATTGTAAGGTATTAATAAATTGATCAATTTGATTATCAATTAAATGTATATAAATTTTTTTTGGTAGTAAATTTAAAAGTGAATTTAAAGTATAATCATTAGAAGAAAAGGATATATCACTTAAATATTTTGCGTTAAAAATTTCTTCTGAATTCATAATAATATTTTTATTTTCATCTAGTAAAATAGATTCAGAAGTATTATAAATTAAATGTACAATATTAGAATTATTTTTTTGAGAATTGATATATAATTTCAATAAGGAAATAAATTCCATATATTCTTTTTCAATGATATAATTATTGACACCTTCTGATACAATCTCATCTAATATAGAAGTATATAATTGTAATCTAAAGTTGATAAAACCATCTAATACTAAAACTTTATTAGTAGAAATAAACGAATATAAAGAATTGTAAAGGGCATCAAACTTTTTATCAAACCATGTATAATATTCATCAGACAAAATTGTATAGCAATTTCTTAATATTTTATCCCTTTCTAGTGCATCAAAATAAAAATAATTTTTATCAATAATTCTCTTAGTAAGTAGATCTTCAAACTCATCAATAATCATAAAAGCTAAAAGATTACTGATTTTAGAAAAAAAGTAAGGGTAATCATTATTAGAAAGATAATGTATGATAATATTTTTGTAATTTTTAAACTGATTTTTAGAAAAACATATATGTTTTATTTCTGAATATTTTAATTCATTTAGTAGATAATCTAGTATTTCGGAATTATTTGTTTTTATACATAAAGATCTCATATACAAAAATACCCCTTTCTTATAAGACTAGTATCTACCAAACTAAAAAAACTTATACATTATTATATGATAAGAAAAGAAAAGTTGCCAAAGGGGACGTGTCATTTTGGCAACTTTTATAAAATAGATTCACGAATGTAAGAGGCGTAACCTTGTTGTATATGGAAAAATCCACATAGGGTTAAAATAAAAGTCGATTTTTCTTTTGAAAATAAAATATAAGAAATTTATTTTCACTTTGAGCCTAAGTAACTTAAAGTTTCATATTGTTTCCTATTCAATGAAAAAGAAAGTTGCCAAAATGGCACGTCCCCTTTGGCAACTTCTCTTAATAATAAATCATATAATCAATATCTGGAAAGACACAATCCTTTTTAGAAATGTCTTTTAAGAAATCTTCATCAATATGATTTTCTTTTATTTGATAATATAATTTTGTAAATCTACCAATGTGGTCTTTAATTCTTTTTTTAGCATAATCTACCATGGTACCATTTGTGATGATAAATAGCCAATCACTACTTTGTGCTAATAATAATTCTCTAGCACATTGATTTAATGCTTTTTTCTTCAAGCCTTTTGCATTTGGATATAAATGAGCAAGTTCACACATTCTATCACCTGCAACATGAAGATGTCTATGTACATAATCATTTGTTTGATTTAACCAAACTTCACTATATCCATTAGCTCCCCAACTAGAACGACAAGGAGAAGCAACTTGCATGTTTGGATATTTATCAATATATTCAGATGGTGTAATTAATTCAAAATTACAATCATCATAGTAGATTTTTTTAAATAATACATATAACCAATATGGTCCTTCATACCACCAATGACCATATAATTCAGCATCATAAGGGCACAATATAATTGGTGGATTTTCTGTATATTGAGCAAGATTTCCAATTTGCGCATTTCGACAGTCAAAGAAGTGACCAGCTTGTCTTTCTGCGGAATCTTTTGCCCATTGAAGATTGTAATAATCTTTAAATTCTGTTTTTCCCGTAATTCTATAATATTTAATACCTGTATGAACTCTAACACCATTATGAGCGATATATGGTTTGATATAGTCATAATCAGCATCATAACCAATATCACGGTAAAATTCTCTGTAATTAAAATCACCTGGGTAACCATTAATAGAACTCCATACTTGTCTTGAAGATTCTATGTCTCTACCAAAAGCAATCACACCTTCTGGGGAAACAATAGGAGCAAAAGTACCATATAATGGAGTAGGGTCTGCATATAGAATTCCGTGTGTTTCTGTAATAATATAATCAATGCCAAATTCTTTTAAGTATTTATCAGCTTCTGGAACATAACCGCATTCAGGTAGCCAAATACCACGAGGTTTTCTTCCGAAATATCTTTCATATGTTTGTACACCAACAGCGATTTGTGCTTTTACGGTTTTTTCATTAACATATAGTATTGGGAAATATCCATGTGTTGCTCCACAAGTGATAATTTCTAATACGCCAATATCTTGAAAATGTTTAAAACCTTGAATCAGATTACATTTATAAACATCTTTAAATAAATGTAAATCATTTGAATATCTATCATAATAGTAATGTGCTAATTGATTTAAACGCTCATTACCAGCAGTTCTTTTGATTTCTTTTCCAGATAATTCAATCATTTGTTTTAAATAGCGAATATATTTCTTTTGTAATAATTTGTTATCCAACATAGAAAGTAGAGGAGGGGTCATAGACATAGTAATTCTAAAATGAACGCCTTCATCTACTAATTTTTGAAAATTTGTTAATAATGGTATATAAGTTTCAGATATTGCTTCATATAGCCAAGATTCCTCTAGATAATCATCACTTTCTGGATGATGAATAAATGGAAGATGTGCATGAAGAACGAAACTAACATAACCTTTTTTTTCTTGCATTTGAATTCTCCTTTTACTGTTACTAAATTTATTCCCTAAAAATGAATGAGGCACTTTTGAATTGAGCCTCAAGTGCCTCAAAATTATTTAAACCTTGAAGAAAGACTTTTTGATGATGGATTACCAGAAGAAGGATTAGATAAATCATAAATTTCTTCAATATTTTCATTTTGATAAATTACTTTATAAATATCATATATATTATATATTTTGCCCATATTTCTAATAAAGGAAATATTTGCTGAAATTGGTTTTTTAGTTTGAACACCAGTTTTAACATTTCTAAAATATACCATTTTTTGTTCTTTATTAAATAAAATAT
>CAMLUB010000058.1 GCA_946486515.1 uncultured Clostridium sp. | reverse complement strand
GTTTTTTCATCAGCATGTAATGCATTTTCTAAGAAATCAGGATGTTTGATTAAAAATTGTTTCATGGTTTCATCAGGATTTTCAAAGAATTTTTCTAGCATTTCTAATTGGTTTTCATTAATAATCTTATTTTTATAAGCAGTTTCAAATAATGTATTATCAACATTAACTAAAGAAAAAGCTTTTACACCTTCAGCTTCAATTTTTTCTTTTCCACCTTGCATACGGTCAACAACAACACAAGACCAGCACATTTGTCCACCGATATTTTTAATAGCAGGTATCCAAGCTCTAATATAACTAGAAGCAACGGTTACTAAATCAGCAATATGTAATACTTTTTTTCCTTCAAGGTTGGTTACAGTTTCAGACTTTTCAAATTTGCTATCACTAACAATAGTTGATAAATCTTTGTAAATAGAAATATGAGGTTTATCTAAAAGATAGGCAATCATATTTGAGAAAAACCAATCTCTTCTTTCGCCACCTGAGATATAGTCTATTTCTTCTATATTTATATTTTGGGTAATATAGTTTTTCATTGTATCGATAACATTGTGATAAATTTCATTTTCATTGTATTGTTTTAATACCTTTTGAAATACTTTTTCTGGTAAGCTTGCTTTATCTTTTAAACACTCATCAATAAAAGCTAATAGTCCACTTGCATCTTTTTCACTTCCATAAACGAAATGGGTATTGATAAAATATGGACCTATTTTACCAGATGTATACCAAAAAGGTTTGTTTTCTTCGCAAAATCTTACAGCTTTTGTTTCAAATAAATATGACATAATATCAGACATAAAAAATTCCTCCTTAAATTTATTAGAAATATCATAATATAAAAAGAGACATAAGTCAAGAGTGTCCAATTGGGGACGTTTCTGTTTAGGACATTTTTCATATTATTTAATTAAAAGCAAATGTATTAAATTTTATTCATTACTCGGCTAACATTGCAGAATAAATAAATTCTAAAATTATCAAGCAGGCACCTCTCAAAGAGAGATTTGAGATTCTCCTACTTGATAATTTAAGAATTTCTAATATTCTTCCATTTGCATTCGTAATTTCATAAAATTTAATACATTTGCTTTTTTTAAAACTGATTCATAAAAAATGTCGCAAACAGAAACGTCCCCAATTGGACACTCTTGACTTTTCAAGGATTTTTCTGTATAGTATTAACAGATTAAATTAAAGGAGGAAAACATGAAACATTTAATTGATATCAAAGATTTATCAGTAGAAGAGATTGACGAACTTATAAATGTAGCAAAAGATATTATGGCTAACAAAGAAAAATATGCAAAAAAATGCGAAGGAAAAAAATTAGCAACTTTATTTTATGAACCAAGTACAAGAACCAGATTAAGCTTTGAAGCTGCTATGTTAGATTTAGGAGGAAATGTATTAGGATTTTCTTCTGCTAATACAAGTTCTGCTTCAAAAGGAGAAACTGTTGAAGATACTGTTAGAATGGTAGGAGGATATGCAGATATTATCGCTATGAGACATCCAAAAGAAGGTGCCCCATATGTTGCTTCTTTGAAAGCAGAAGTACCAATTATTAATGCAGGTGATGGAGGTCATTGTCATCCAACACAAACATTAACAGATTTATTAACGATTCATTGTGAGAAACACAGATTATCTGATTTAACAATAGGTATCTGTGGTGATTTAAAATTCGGAAGAACTGTTCATTCTTTAATTACCGCTATGTCAAGATATAGCAATATTAAAATCGTATTAATTTCACCAGATGAACTAAAATTACCAGATTATGTAAAGACAGATGTTTTAGAAAAAAATCATATGAAATATGTAGAAACAAATAACATGGAAGAATATATGCCAGAGTTAGATATTTTGTATATGACAAGAGTACAACAAGAAAGATTTTTCAATGAAGATGATTATATCAGATTAAAAGATTATTATATCTTAAATCAAGAAAAATTAGAAAATGCCAAAAAAGATTTATGTATTATGCACCCATTACCAAGAGTCAATGAAATAGCAGTAGAAGTGGATGATGACCCAAGAGCATGCTATTTTAAACAAGCAAAATATGGTAAGTTTATCAGAATGGCATTAATATTAAAATTACTAAATTTTGAAAAATAATCAGCATTTGGCGTTGTTGTACTAAATTTGAAATTTAATCAACGTATAAGAATACGCCTCATAAATTTCAAATTTGTACGCCTAGCTTAATACTAATTCTTTTCAAAATTAAAATAAGATAGAAAGGAATTTTAAAATGAATATAGATAGTATAAAAAATGGATATGTAATAGACCACATAGAAGCAGGAAAGAGTTTTGAAATATATAATTACTTAAATTTAGGAGAACTAGATACATCTGTTGCAATAATTAAAAATGCTAAAAGTAATAAAACAGGAAAAAAAGACATTATAAAAATCGATGAAAACTTAGATATCAATTTAGATATATTAGGATATTTAGATCCAAAGATTACAGTAAACAAAATAAAAGATGGAAAAATTATAGAAAAATTCCATCCAGAACTTCCAGAAAAATTAGTAAATGTTGTAAAATGTAAAAATCCAAGATGTATTACATCAATTGAACAACAATTGCCACATATTTGTGAATTAACAGATAGAGAGAATGTGGTATATAGATGTAAATATTGTGAGGAACAAGTAAATAGATAAGGAAAGCATGCATAACGAAATCAAAGATTTCTATGCATAAATGTGAAGACTGCTACGCAGTACTTCACAAATAGAAGAAGCTTAACCTTGTTGTATACGAAAAAATCTTAAATAAGGTCAAGATAAAAGCTAGATTTTTCTATACAATAAGAAAAGCATGCGCTAATAGAATTTATATAATAAGAAATTAGAAAAATGGGAAAAGGAGATATGCAGATGAAACTATTATTAAAAAATGGACATGTCATAGATTATAAAAATAAACTAGATGACAAATATGATATTTTAATAGAAGATGGAAAAATTGCAAAAGTTGAAAAAAACATTCATGAAACAGCAGATAAAGAAATAGATTGTACAAATTTAAATATCATACCTGGTATGATAGATGTACATTGTCATTTAAGAGAGCCGGGAGGAGAACATAAAGAAACAATTGAAACTGGTTCAAAAAGTGCAGTTGCAGGTGGATTCACAACCATTTGCCCAATGCCAAATACAAAGCCAACACCAGATAATGTAGAAACATTAACATATATCATAAATGAAGCTAAAAGAGTAAATCTATGTAATGTGTTACCATATGCTTCTGTCAGTAAGGGAGAAAAAGGAGAAGAATTAGTAGATTTTGAAGAATTAAAAAAAGCAGGAGCGATTGCCTTTTCTGATGATGGTATGCCAGTAGTTAACAGTAGAATGATGAGACAAGCGATGATAGAAGCAGATAAATTAGGAACATATGTAGCATCACATTGTGAAGAAAAATCTGTATCAGCAGGTGCCATAAATGCAGGACCTGTTGCAGATAAATTAGGTGTACAAGGTGTATTACCAGAAGCAGAAGAAATCATGGCAGCAAGAGAAATCGTGATATCAGAAACAAATGGTGTCAGAGGACATATTTGCCATATTAGTACAAAAACCAGTAAAGATATGATAAGAGATGCCAAAAAAAGAGGTGTAAAAATTACTTGTGAAACTTGTCCACACTATTTCACATTTACAGTAGATGAAGTATTAAAATCAGGAACAAATGCAAAAATGAATCCTCCATTAAGAGAAGAAAAAGATAAACAAGCGATTATCGAAGGACTAAAAGAAGGAACCATTGATTGTATCATTACAGACCATGCACCACATGCAGAATCAGAAAAAAATGTAGAGCTATCAAAAGCACCAAATGGAATTATTGGATTTGAAACAGCACTTCCAGCTGAAATTATGAACTTAGTAGATCCAGGACATATTGATTATCTAAATCTAGTAAGACTTACTTCATATACACCATCAAAATTATTACATATTGACAATGAAAGAGGAAGCATAGAAGCAGGAAAAATGGCAGATATCACGATATTTGACCCAAATGAAGAATATGTATATACAAAAGAAATGATAGTATCTAAATCAAAAAACAGTCCATTTATCGGAAAAACACTAAAAGGAAAAGTAAAATACACAATCGTAAATGGAAGAGTGGTATATGAAGGATAAAAAGGGATTTTGGGGGACGGACTCAAAAATCCCTAAAATTCAAATTTTATTATTAAGAATGTGCCAAACCGTTCTATTTTGAAACGATTTAACCTAGCCTCAATGTTCTAAAATGAAACAAAAGGAACAGACTTTTGGGAAAGATTTAATTTATATTTAATATAAAAGAAAAGGAGAGAGAGCTTTGAAAACAATATTTATTCAATATCCAAAATGTTCTACTTGTAAAAAAGCAAAACAATGGTTAGAAAAAAACAATATCTCATTCCAAGATAGAAATATTGTTTTAGAAACGCCAACAGAAAAAGAATTAGAAACATGGATACAAAAAAGTGGATATGAAATAAAGAAATTTTTTAACACAAGTGGATTAAAATATAAAGAATTACATTTAAAAGAAAAATTGCCAACCATGTCAGATAAAGAAAAAATAACATTATTAGCATCTGATGGTATGCTAATTAAAAGACCATTGTTAATAACACAAGAGAAAATATATGTTGGATTTAAAGAAAAAGAATGGGAAGAATTAACAAAATAAGATAAGTGTATATTACGAAATAAGAGATTTCAACTTGGAGATGTGAAATCAGCAATTTAGAAAGGGATGAATTTGAAATGATAAATGCAATGGATAAATTAATTGATAAAATCAAAGAAACCAATAATCCAACGGTTATGGGATTAGATCCTAGATATGAAATGATACCAAAATGTATTAGAGATAAATATGAAGAAAATTTAGAAGGTGTAGGAAAAGCAATTGTAGAGTTCAATAAAGCATTAATTGATGCAACATATGACATCATACCAGCTGTAAAACCACAAATTGCCTTTTATGAAATGTATGGATTAGAAGGTATAAAAGCTTTTGAGAAAACTTGTCAATATGCAAAAGAAAAAGGAATGATTGTCATAGCAGATATTAAAAGAGGAGATATTGGAAGTACGGCAAAAGCGTATTCAAGTGCTTTCTTAGGAAAGACAAAAATAGGAGAAAAAGAGGAAAGCATTTATGATGTGGATTTTGTAACAGTGAATCCATATTTAGGAATTGATGGGGTAAAACCATTTATAGAAGATGCACAAAAATATGGAAAAGGTGTATTTATCCTTGATAAAACATCAAATCCATCATCTGGAGAATTACAAGACTTGAAACTAGAAACAGGAGAAGAAGTATACACAAAAGTTGCAAAACTTGTAGAAGAATGGGGAAAAGATTTAATAGGAACATATGGATATAGTAGTATTTCAACGGTTGTAGGTGCAACATATCCAAAACAATTGCAAGATTTAAGAAAAACAGCACCACATACCTTTTTCTTAATACCAGGTTATGGAGCACAAGGAGGAAAAGCAGAAGATATTGCTTTAGGATTTGATGAAAATGGAATTGGTGGAATTGTTAATAGTTCTAGAGGATTAATGTGTGCATACAAATCGGAGTTATGGAAAGATAAATATGCAGAAGAGGATTTTGCAAAAGCTACAAGAGCAGAAGCTATTAGAATGAGGGATGAATTAAATCAAGCAATTAAATAGAAAAAGGAAGAAGTGAAAAATATGAAACCAGGTAAAGATTATGTAGGGGTAGGTTGCCGGAGCATTTATCATAAATGAAAAAGGACAGTTATTATTACAACAAAGAAATAAAGAACCGGAAAAAGGCTATTGGAGTATACCAGGTGGAAAATTAGAATGGATGGAAACTTTTGAAGAAGCAGTCAAAAGAGAAGTAAAAGAAGAATGTGGTGTAGAAATTAAAGTAGAAAAATTATTAGGAATTTGTGACCACATTGTAAAAAACGAAAATCAACATTGGGTATCTCCAAGCTTTTTGTGCACAATCACAAAAGGAGAGCCTAAAATTATGGAGCCAGCGAAACACACAGATATGCAATGGTTTGATTTACATGCATTACCAGAAAATTTAACAATCACAACAAAACATGCTGTGAAACATTATAAAGAAGAGGAGGGATAACACATGCCAAAACAAATATTAGCAAAATTGGTAGAAAAACAAGAAGTCATTAAAGGAATTTACAAATTTAGTGTGAAAGCAAGTGAAATCGTAGAAGATGCAAAACCAGGAAATTTTATTGAAATCAGAGTAACTGATCAAGTAGAACCATTTTTAAGAAGACCAATTAGCATTTATAATTTAGATAGAAAAAATGGGATTCTAGAATTTATTTTCCAAGTAAAAGGAAAAGGAACAGACCTATTATCTCGAAAAGAAGTAGGAGACAAAATTGATATAATAGGACCATTAGGATATGGAACATTTAAAACAGATAAATTTAACAAATTAGCAGTGATTGGTGGAGGAATTGGAATATTCCCATTATATGAACTTTCTAAAGAAGCAAAACTTGAGAAAAAAGAAGTACATTGTTATTTAGGATTTAGAAATCAAGATTTTGTTATGCTAGAAAAAGAATTTGAAGAAGTAACAGATAGTTTAGTGATTACAACAGATGATGGAAGCTATAAAAATAAAGGATTTGCCATTGATTATTTAATGGAAGATATGAAAAAAGAGCATTATGATTGTATCTATGCTTGTGGACCACTTCCAATGCTAAAAGCGGTTCAAAAATATGCAAATGAAAATAAGATCGAATGTCAAATATCATTAGAAGAAAAAATGGGATGTGGATTAGGTGTATGTTTAGGATGTGCTGTAAAAACAGCTAAAAGTCCAAAAGATGCACCAGAATACTTCCATGTTTGTAAAGG
>CAMLUB010000057.1 GCA_946486515.1 uncultured Clostridium sp. | reverse complement strand
ATTGTAATTTTTGGACGCGTCCCCAAAATGACAAACGTCCCCAAAATGACAAAAAAGAGAAAGGAAATGAAGAAATGATTTTAAAGGAATTAAAAATAGACACATGGGTAGGAGACGCAACAAATTGCTACATAATATTAGATGAAGAAAGTAAAGAAATAATGGTAATTGATCCGGCAGGAGAAGTAGACAAGATAGAAGAAATGCTAAAAATATTAGATGGAAAAGTTAAATACATATATTTAACACATTGTCATGGAGATCATATTGGTGGAGTAAATGAATTAAAAAGAAGATGTGGAGCAAAAATTTTAATCCATAGATTTGACAGCGAAGGTCTAAATAACCCAGAAATAAATTTATGCCCATATATTGGAATGGAAAATATAGAATTGGAAGCAGATTCAAGAATAGATGATAATGATTTAATACATTTAGGAGAATTAGAATTCAAAGTAATTCATACACCAGGACACACAAAAGGAGGAACATGTTTATATTGCGAAAAAGAAAAATGTTTGTTTTCAGGAGATACATTATTTAGAGGAACTTGGGGAAGAACAGACTTACCAACATCTAATAGAGAAGAAATCATAGATTCAATAACAAATAAATTAATGAAATTACCAGATGAAACTATTGTATATCCTGGACATGGAAAAATAACTATGATAAAAGAAGAAAAACCAATTTATTTAGAATTAAAACCAAAATTATATTAAAATATACTAATATGAGTGAAACGGAATTGGGGATTTTTGTCATTTTGGGGACGCGTCCAAAAATGACAATTTTGAGATTTATTACAAAAATTTAATTAATATATCCAAAATATAAAATTGTAATTTTTGGACGCGTCCCCAAAATGACAAAAATCCTCATCCCAAAGATGACAAAAATGACAAAAAGGAGTGATAATAATGAGTGATAAAGTAGAACCAAGAACTTTAGCTGGATTCATGGAATTATTGCCAAATGAACAAATACTATTTAATCAAATGAAAGAAAAAATAGAAAAAACATATCAAAGATATGGATTTTTACCACTAGATACACCAATTATAGAATTATCAGAAGTATTACTTGCAAAAGCTGGAGGAGAAACTGAAAAACAGATTTATAGATTTGAAAAAGGAGATACAGATTTATCACTAAGATTTGATTTAACTGTTCCTCTTGCTAAATATGTTGCGAAAAACTATGGAAATTTAAGTTTTCCATTTAGAAGATATCAAATAGGAAAAGTATATAGAGGAGAAAGAGCTCAAAAGGGTAGATATAGAGAGTTTTATCAATGTGATATAGATATAATAGGAGATGGAGAACTAGACATTATAAATGATGCAGAGCTACCTAGTGTAATATATACATTATTTAAAGAATTAGGATTTGATGACTTTACAATAAAAATCAATAACAGAAAGCTTTTAAGTGGATTATTTGAAAGTTTAAGTCAAGATATAAAGTCTATAGAAATTTTAAGAATAATTGATAAAATAGAGAAAATAGGAAAAGAAGCAGTAATTAGTGAATTAGAAAAATTAGATTTAAATAATGAAGACATAAATAAAATAATTAGTTTTATAGAAATAGATGGAACAACAGACGAAAAATTAGAAAAAGTTGAAAATTTAAAAATTGAAAATGAAACTTATAAAAATGGAATAAATGAAATTAAAGAAGTTATAAAATATGTTAGATTATTTGGAATACCAGAACAAAACTTTAGTATAGATTTAACTATAGCTAGAGGTTTGGATTATTACACAGGAACAGTTTATGAAACATTTTTAAATAATTATAGAGAATTAGGAAGTGTATGTTCAGGTGGTAGATATGAAAATTTAGCTGAATATTATACAGATAAAAAACTACCAGGTGTAGGGATATCAATAGGGTTAACCCGTTTATTTTATAAACTAAATGAATTAAATATTATAAAAGCTGAAAAGAAATCAATCTCAGAAATTTTAATAGTACCTATGACGGAAAACCTTCAAAAACCAATAGAAATTGCAAATAAATTAAGAACCGAAGGTATTAATACAGAAATTTATTTAAATAATAAGAAATTGAAAGCTAAAATGAAATATGCTGATAAGTTAAAGATACCATATGTTATGGTTATAGGAGAAGATGAAATAAATTCAAATGTTTTCAAAATAAAAAATATGGAAACAGGAGAAGAAAAAAATATAAAAATTGAAGATAAATTAATCACTTTAAAGAAAAAATAAAAAATGAAAGGAAAAAGTTTATGAAAGAGAAATTAGAAGAAATCAAAACAAAAGGATTAGCTAAAATTGAAAGTGTAAAAACAATTTCTGAACTTGAAGAAGTCAGAAAAGAATTAACAGGTAAAAAAAGCAAATTATCAGAAATTTTAAAATCAATGAAAGACCTATCTATAGAGGAAAAAAAGACAATAGGTATGATGGCTACAGAAATAAAAACAATATTTACAGAAAAATTACAAGAAAAACAAGAAAAAATTATTGCTACAATGAGTGTTTTAGATGAGCCAATAGATTTAACAATTCCAGGTAAAAAAATAAATTCAGCCGCACTTCATCCAATAACACAAATGGAGCAAGATTTAAATGATGCATTTTTATCATTAGGATTTGAAGTATATAGCGAAGATGATATAAGTAGCGAAAAATACTCATTTGACAATTTAAACTTTGCTAAAAATCATCCAGCACGTCAATCAATGGATACATATTGGATGAAAGGAACAGAAGAAAAAGAAGGAGCAGAAAGACTGTGTTTAAGACCACACCTAACAGGTGGATCAGTTAGATATTTATTAGAACATGGAGCACCAGCAAGGTTTGTATACCCAGGTAGAGTATATAGAAATGAAACAACAGATGCAAGGCATGAAAGAGCATTTATTCAATATGAAGCATTAATAGTTGACAAAGATATATCATTCTCATCAGGAATGGTTATGATTCAAGCAATATTAGAAAAAGTATTTGGAAGAAAAATAAAAACAAGAATGAGAGAAGGATTTTTCCCATTTACTGAACCAGGATATGAAATTGATATGGAATGTTTAGTATGTGGAGGAAAAGGTTGCAAAGTATGTAATCATAATGGATGGATTGAAGTTATGCCAGGAGGAGTAATTCATCCTAATGTATTAAAATCAGCTAGATTAGATCCAGAGGAATGGACAGGATTCTATACTAATATTGGATTAGATAGATTAGTAATGATGAGATATGGAGTTGATGATGTAAGATTATTCCATAGTGCTGATTTAAGATTTTTAAAACAATTTAAATAAAAAGGAATTTTAGTTTGAAAGAATTGTTTTATTAATATGTATTCTTTTAGAACAAAACTAGAAAGGAAAGGAATTTTATTATGAGAGTATCATTAAATTTAATAAGAAAATATGTTGACCTACCAAAAAATATAACAGATGAACAAATTGCTTATGACATGACACTTAGAACAGTAGAAGTTGATGAAGTAGAGAATATTGGTGCAAAATTTCATGACATTGTAGTTGGAAAAATTTTAGAAATAAAAACACACCCAAATGCTGATAAATTAAAAATATGTATAGTAGATATTGGAGAAAATGAACCTGTACAAATTGTGTGTGGTGGTTCAAACCTATATGAAAATGAATATGTTGTTGTATCAAAAATAGGTGCAGAAGTAGTTTGGCATGGAGAAGGAGAACCAGTAAAAGTATCAAAAGCAAAAATGAGAGGAGAAACTTCATATGGAATGATTTGTGCAGCATCAGAAGTATATTTAAGTGAATTCTTTCCAAATGAAGGAGAGACAGAGATAGTCGATTTAAAAGGGTTTGACTGTAAACCAGGAGATAATATAGCTGATTTATTTGAAATGAATGACACAGTATTAGAAATAGATAATAAATCATTATCTAATAGACCTGATTTATGGGGACATTATGGAATTGCAAGGGAATTATCATCAATATATGATGTACCATTAAAAAAATTTGATGAATACAAAATAGATAAAGTACCAGAATATAATGTAGAAATTAAAGATACAACTAAATGTAATAGATATGTTGCAGTAGAAATTGATGGTATTTATGAAAAAGCTTCACCAATTTGGATGCAATCAATATTAGCAAAAACAGGTCAAAGACCAATAAATGCTATTGTAGATATTACAAATTATGTAATGATAGTAGTAGGACAACCACTTCATGCATTTGATAAAACACATGTAAGTGGAGAAAAAATAATAGTTAGAAATGCAAAAGAAAATGAAGAATTATTGCTACTAGATAATAATTCAATAAAACTTACAACAGATGATTTAGTAATTTGTGATGAAAGTGATGCAATGGCATTAGCTGGTATCAGAGGAGGTAAAAAAGATTCTATATTACCAGATACAAAAGGAATAGTACTAGAAATAGCAAATTTTTCAGCAGATACAATTAGAAAAACTGGAAAAAGATTCACAGAAAAAACAGAATCATCAATGAGATATGAAAAAGGAATTGATACACAAAGAGTAGATGAAGGTGTGAATTTAGCATTAAAATTAATAAAAGAAATATTTCCAGATAGTAAGATAATTAAATATGCAGATATATATCCTAATGAAACAAAGAAAAATGAAATAAAAGTAACTGAAAAATTCTTAGATACTAGATTAGGCAAAAAGATACCACAAGATAAAATTGAACAAATTTTAATAGCTTTAGGATATGAAATTAAATATGATAATGGAGAATATGATGTAATAGTTCCAACATGGAGATCAACAGGAGATGTAACAATTAAAGATGATGTAATGGGAGATATTGCAAGAATTTTAAGTTTTGATAGTTTTGAAGCAAAACCAATTACAATTACATTTGAACATGCTATAAAACAAAATAACATTTTACTTGAAAGAAGAATAAAAGAATATTTAGCATTAAGATGTGGATTCTATGAAATTTACACATATCCTTGGGTAGACGAAAAATATATTAATGCAGCAAAATTAGAAAATGATAAAGCATTAAAATTAGCAACACCACCAGCCCCAGAATTAGCATATTTAAGAACTTCTTTAATACCTGGAATGTTAGAAGCAATTGTTAAAAATTTAAGATATTATGATGAATTCAAATTATTTGATTATGAAGAAGTATATGAAAAAGGTGACTATAGACCATCTTCTGAAGATGAAATATTACCAATTCAAAAACATTATTTAACAGGAACAATAGTTGGAAAAAATGCTAAAGAAATTTTCTATGAAGCAAAAGGTGTAATTGAAAATTTGACTAGATATTGTCATATGGAAGAAATTAATCTAGAACAAATAGAAAAACCAGCTTGGGCAGATGTTAATGCATATTTAAATATAACAAAAAATGGAGAAATAATAGGATCATTAGGTTTAGTTTCTGTACAAGTAATGACTGAATCTAAAATTAAGAGAACTAATGTAGCAATATTTGAAATTAATGCAGATAAATTTGTTCCTTATGCTTCTAGAACTAATGAATATGAAAGATTGCCAGAATTGCCATTAGTAGAAAAAGATTTATCAATTATTGTTGATGAAAAAGTTTCATGGATGACAATTGAGGAAAGCATAAAATCAAAAGTTAAGGAAATAGAATTTGTTGATGAATATAAGGGAAACCAAATACCAGAAGGTAAAAAGTCAATTACATTAAAAGTAAAAATTCTTAATGAAGGTACAACTATGACATCAGAACAAATAAATGAAAAGATGAATTCTATATTAAAACTTTTAGATAAAAAATGTGGTGCTAAACTTAGAGAAGAATAAATTTAGTGAAATAAAAAAGAATTTCTGAATTAATAAGTTGGATAAAAATAGTAATTTATCGCTGAGGTTGAATTTTAAAATTTAAATAAAAAAATTATAAATTTTTGAGGTGGGTATATAAAATATGCTCATCTTTTATTATGTCAATTAAATATTGTATAATATAGGTAGAGTTCTATATATTGTAAATTATGGAAAAATGTAAGGAGGTAATTGTCATGAGAGAATTATTTATTGAAAAAGTAATTGATTTGGCAGGAGAATTTTTAGACAATAATCAAAGAATAAAATTAAAAGAGATACTTACAGAAATATGTTTAAATTATCACATTGAAATATTAGAACAAAACCGAAAACAAGAAATACAAAAGAACAACGAAGAAATATTAAATAAATTTATATCATCAAAAGAAATTGAAGGCTGTTCACTTAGAACATTAAAATATTATAAAGATAATATAACTAAAATGCTAGATACTGTAAATCTTCCAATAAATGAAATTACAACAGAAACGTTAAGAAATTATTTATCAAATTATAAAAACAATTCAACTGCTGGTATGGTTACAATTGATAATATAAGAAGAACATTATCAAGTTTCTTTGCTTGGTTGGAAAACGAAGACTATATAGTGAAAAGCCCAGTTAGAAGGATTCACAAAGTAAAAGCAACCAAAAAAGTAAAAGAAACATTAACAGATGAAAATTTAGAAAAATTGAGAGATACTTGTTCAAATGTAAGAGATTTAGCAATATTAGAACTATTAATTTCAACTGGTATGAGAGTTGGAGAACTAACTAGATTAAATATAGCAGATATGAATTTTCAAGAAAGAAGTTGTATTGTTTTAGGAAAAGGGAATAGTGAAAGAGAAGTTTATTTTAGTGCAAAGAGTAAAATGTATATAGAAAAATACTTAGAAACCAGAACAGATGACAATGAAGCATTATTTGTATCACTAATAAAACCTTATAACAGATTAGGAATATCAGGAATTGAAATTGCTATTAGAAATTTAGGAAGAGAAGCAAATATAAATAAAGTACATCTACATAAATTTAGAAGGACAATGGCAACTATGGCTATAGATAAAGGTATGCCAGTCGAACAAGTTCAAAAATTATTAGGACATATAAAAATAGATACAACAAGGTGTCAGAAAGTATGAAGGTATTAAGCTTAATTGAACCATGGGCAACTCTTA
>CAMLUB010000056.1 GCA_946486515.1 uncultured Clostridium sp. | reverse complement strand
TATTAAATGCCATTATGGGAGTTTTACAAGAAGCAAAAGCAGAAAAATCAATCGAAAGTCTGAAAAAAATGACACCACAAATGTCAAAAGTGATTCGAAATGGAAAAGAAATAGAAGTACCATCAGAAACATTAACAGTAGGAGATATTGTTATTTTAGAGGCAGGAAATCGTGTACCAGCAGATGGTAGAATTATAGAAAATTTTAATTTAAAAGTAGAAGAATCTAGTTTAACAGGGGAAACAGAAGCTGTTGAAAAAGATGGAGCTGTCATTTGTAAAAAAGGAATACCATTAGGAGATATTATCAACATGGTATTTATGGGAAGTACCGTTGTTAATGGACATGCCAAAGTTGTCGTAACAGGAATTGGAATGGATACCAAGGTCGGAAAAATTGCCAATATGATTATAGAAAATGAATCACCAGAAACGCCAATTCAAAAGAAATTAAATCAAGTAGGAAAAATATTAGGTGTGATTTGTTTAATGATTTGTTTAGTCATTTTTGTTATTGGAATCATCAAAAAAATACCACCAATGGAGATGTTTATGACTTCTGTTGGATTAGCTGTGGCAGCTATACCAGAAGGATTACCAGCAATTGTTACCATTATGCTATCTATTGGAGTAACCAAAATGGCAAAACGAAATAGCATTATTCGAAAATTACCAGCAGTTGAAACATTAGGAAGTAGTAATGTGATTTGTTCAGATAAAACAGGGACATTAACACAAAATAAAATGAAGGTAGTAGAAATTAAGGCAGAAAATCCAAACTTTGTGATGGAATTAGCAACTATGTGTACAGATAGTAAAATAGAAATAAATAATGGAAAGGTAGAAGTGATTGGAGAACCGACAGAAATGGCACTACTAGAAGCTGCCTATATCAATCAACTAGACAAAAATAAATTATATCAATCTATGCCAAAAGTGAATGAAATTCCATTTGATTCAACCAGAAAAATGATGACAACCATACATAAATTAGAAAATGGAAAATATAGAGTGATAACAAAAGGGGCACCAGATGTATTATTAAATAAATGTATAGGTGGATACAAAGAAAAAATAGCAAAAGAAAATGAGAAAATGGCTAATAAAGCATTAAGGGTAATTGCTGTGGCATATAAAGATGTAGACCATTTGCCAAATAAAATAGAAAGTATTAGCATTGAAAATCATTTAACTTTTGTAGGACTCATTGGTATGATCGATCCACCAAGAGAAGGTGTCAAAGAAGCAGTAGAAACTTGTAAAAAAGCTGGTATTAAAACAGTCATGATAACAGGAGACCATATTGCAACTGCCAAGGCAATAGCAGAAAAAATAGGTATATTTTCAAAAAACGATAAAGCAATTACAGGAGAAGAACTAGATAAATTAAATCAAGAAACGTTTGAAAAAGAAATTCAAAACTATACGGTTTTTGCAAGAGTAACACCTGAACATAAAGTAAGGATTGTAAAAGCATGGCAAAAAAAGGGTGCAGTTGTAGCAATGACAGGAGATGGTGTCAATGATAGTCCTGCACTAAAAAGCGCAGATATTGGAATTGCCATGGGAAAAGGCGGGACAGATGTTGCAAAAAATGCAGCAGATATGATTTTAGTAGATGATAACTTTGTAACCATTGTAGATGCTGTCAAACAAGGAAGAAATATTTATGATAATATTAGAAAAGCGATTCATTTTCTAATTGCCACAAACATAGGAGAAATTGTAACCATCTTTATGGGATTAATATTAGGACTTCAATCACCATTATTGGCTATCCAATTATTATGGATCAATTTAGTAACCGATTCTTTACCAGCAATTGCTATAGGATTAGAACCACCTGAAAAAGATATTATGGAAAGAAAACCAGTGGATTCCAAAAAAGGCATATTTGCAGATGGATTATGGAGTAAAATCATATTAGAAGGTATGATGATAGGAATGCTGACATTAATTGCTTTTAGTATTGGAAATAAATATTATGGAGTAGAAGTTGCAAGGACAATGGCTTTTATCAGTATGGGAGTATTAGAACTTGTTCACAGTTTTAACATTAAAAGTGAAAAATCCATTTTTAAAGTGGGAATATTAGAGAATAAATTTTTAATCGGAAGTTTTATATTGGGAATCTTTGTACAAACGATTGTAGTATGTATTCCTGCTTTGGCAGATATATTTAATGTAACAAATTTAACACAAATGCAATGGTTGATAACACTAGGAATTTCTATATTGCCAATACCAATTATGGAGATGCAAAAAGGAGTAAATTCTATTGATGTAAGAAAAAATAAAAAAATCAGAAAAAACTATTGGCAAAAAATGGGAAAAGTGATAAAATAAGATAGTCATAAAAAAGAGAGGATGGATTTAAATTGGAAAAACAAGTGCCCAATAAATGGAAAAAACATCTAGTGTTAGTGAAATTTGGACTAAAAAAGCAAGAAGATTTAGAAAAGGAAATTCATCGATATCCTGCTTTTTATGTAAATACACTAATTCGCGATATAAAAAAAGAACTACAGTCTAATCCTAATAGTGGAATATATATCGTGTCTTCAATTCCTTCTCACGATTATTATAAACTACCCAATTTTTGTGTAAGTTCTATGGAAGATTTAGAACAATTTAAAGCAAGTTTAGGTGATCATTTTTTAGATAAATTTTCAGAGGTTTGGTATTGTAAAAAGCCTTTTGAAAATGGACATGATGTAATAACAGGGAGAATTTCTTTTGATAATAGATATGGATTAAATTCTATTCAATATAGTCATAATATAGAACAAGTATGGAATTGTAGCCATAGAGAAATTGAAAAATTTAATAAAGATTCTGAAGTCATCTACTTACGTGCTTTTCGAGAAGGATGGACTAGACGTTATCATATAGACGATGTAAGAGTACCATCTATAGAAGATAAAGATAAGGTAATAGAAGGATTTAAACAAACTGCTAAAAATATAGAAGCAAATAAAGAAAAAATAGAAGAATTTGAAGAATATTTGAAGAGTATAGGAATACGAGAACTTTGCCTAGAATATATGTTATCACAAAAAGGTTTTTCCTTTATTGACTGGGATACCAGCAATGATAAAAAGGTAATAGATAGTGTATTTCCAGCAGAAGAAAAAATAATTTACTAAGATGAGGTTGTTTTATGTTATATGTAATTAGACATGGTAAAACAGATTGGAATTTAGAGAATAAAATTCAAGGAAGAGCAGATATTCCATTGAATCATTTGGGAATTCAAGAGGCAAATTTGATAAAAGAAGCACTAAATCAAACTAAATTTTATGAAATTATTTCATCTCCACTAATTCGTGCTAAAAAAACAGCAGAGATTATTAGTAATCATCAAATTCCTGTTGTGACAGATGCAAGAATTATAGAAAGAGATTTTGGGGAATTTGAAGGATTACATAAAGAGGATTTTGATTGTTCGTCATTTTGGAATTATTCTCTTAATTGTCAGTATGCTAAAGCTGAAAGTGTACAGAAATTATTAAATCGTGTTTACAATTTTTTAGATGAATACAAAGAAATATATGAAAAAAAGGATGTATTAGTAGTAACACATGCTGGTGTTATTCCAGCAATTTGTTCCTACTTTAAAGGAATTCCTAAAAGTAACAATTTATTTTGCTATCATTATAAAACTTGTGAAATTATTAAATTTTAGTTATGGAGGGAGTTTTACAAATGAATATTTTTGATAATCCAAACAAATATGTACAAGAAATTGTTTCGAAAGTTAGAATTGGTGAGGATAAATTAAAAAGGTTTAATGGAAAAACGATGGCATTTGTATTTTTTACAAAATTTTGTGATGTCCAATGTTCACATTGCTTTTTTAGATCAGATAATGAAGGCTTTGATTTACCAAGAGAACAATATGAATTTTCAAGAGAAGGATTTGAGAATTTTATTGAATTTATCAATCATTCAAACAATGGATATTTATCTATTCTAGGTGGAGGGGAACCTTTTAAAAAGTTTGAATACATCAAAGAAACGATTAGAAGAGCAAAGACAGATAGAATTGTCATTGTTACTAGTGGAATGTGGGGAGCAGATGATAAGATTTGCAAAAATATGATTGGCGAGATGTATGAAGCATTATGTCAAAGAAAAACACCAACAAAAGTTGTTCTTAGAATCAGCATGGATAAATGGCATATAGCTAAAATTGGTATGAATTGTATTTTTAACATTATTGATGTATTTAAAAATTTCTTTGCAGATAAAGAGAATTTTGAATTACAATTACATACATTAACAGGTGATAATTCTATTGAAAAAGTAATAGAGCATTATCATTGTACAAAAACAGATGGAAAGAAATATGTATCAGATAATGAAGAAATTTTTAAAATTGGATTATATCGATATGAATTGTATTTTCCAGATGGCTATAAAATAAGTGTAGGAATTGCACAAATATTTCATTCTAATTTGAAAGTGAATTTAAGAAATCAAAATGCAAATCAATTAAAACAATTAATGACACTTTTTGATAATGACATGAAATATAATTCATATAGTAATCCATCTTTAGTAAAAAATAAAAATGAAGAATGGGGATTAGATTTTTTAATTAGTTATAATGGAAATATTGCAACATGGGGAAATGAACAATTATATAGTTTAAATAATCTATATACAGATTCTTATAAAGATATCATTTTCAATATATATCATAATATCATTTCTTATTCTTTATTGGATAAGGGGTATTTTTATCGAACCAAAATTATTAGTGAAGTAAATCCATTGGCTGTTCTTAGATCGAAAGCAATCCATATTAGGGATTATGCAGGAGCTTCAATTTTGGAAGAAAATCATACTGTCTTGTATTATGCCATTAGAGTTATACAAGATTACTTAAAAGAAAACATATTAACTTTAGAAGAATTAACAGGCTTGTCAAAAGAATTGCTAAATGTAATAAATGCTAAAAAATTGATTTTAAAAGAATTATATAAAAATAGTGTTTATTCAATTATTAAGCAATATATGGAAAAGCCAAACTTTGATGAAAATGAATGGAGAGATTTATTTAATTTAATTTATTTTGGACATTATACAGTTTCTAAAGAACAAATACAGGAGGGAATTCAATATTATAATACATATGCTAAAAAAAGAATAAACAAGCTAGAAGATGTATTGGAAAATTCTAAAGAACATTATCAGAGATTAATTGAAAGATTGACTTTTATGAAGCCAGAGGCTAAAAGATTATGTATGGAGAATTATGAAAAATTAGAAGCAATATAATCTATTGTAACAATTCAGACCTCATTATCATAAGGAAGGTGGAATAGCTTATATTTTTAAGATTCTCGGCTACCCTTCGATTCCCATTTAAGAAATTCTAAAGCAAAAACTATAACAATACCTGGAAACAGAACCCTTTATAGTTTTGGCTTAAGAATTTCTAAAATGACTCCAGTCGCATTCGAATTCTTAAAAATATAAGCTATTCCACCTTCCTTATGATAATGAGGTCTGAATTGTTACAATAGATTTATAAAAATGGTGAAGAATGATTGACGAATCAAAAATATAAGTATAAAATAATAATATCAAAGATACGAGGGGGATAAAATGTGAAAAAAATAGCAATAAGTGTATTAAAATTAATTATCATGAATATCATTCTTAATATAACCATTAATGGAGTAAAATATTTACTGGGTATAGAGATAAACGAAATTGTAGCTTATATTATCTATCTTCTAGAAAATAGTATCATTCTTTTTATAGCAGTAAAAATTTTATGGCAAAAATTTAATGTAGAAACAGTAAAAAAAATAGTATATATTTTTTCAGCGGTAATTATCATCTATAATATATTTAGTATTGCAATAGCAATGTTGCATTATGAAAAATACTATTCAACAGTTAGTTCTCCAAATAATATTTTAAATTATAGTTCTTCTACAGAAGTGATGGATACACAAGAAACAATAGAAGAAACGATTCAAAATGCACAACAGCAATTGAAAGTAGAAAAAGATGATTATTATGCTATGTTGGTTAGAACAAATGGGGTTATTTATAATATAATCATTATTGTACTATTTTGTTTCATAGCACCAAAATGGTTTAAAACACAGAAAAAAGAAATTCAAGACAGTAATAAATACGATTTTTATAAAGAATAAAATGAAGCATTGAAGAATGATTAGAATAAAGATAAAATGTTTATAAAAAAATAAAAGGGAATTTATAACATGAAAAAAATTGTATTGGAAACTATAAAATTAATTGTACTAAGTATAGCTTTAAATATTATACTGAATGTGATTATATATTTATTTAACATAGAAATAAGCGAGATAGCATCATATGTAATATGTATTATTAGAAACTTATGTATTGTGTTTATGGGAATAAAAATATTGTGGAAAGACATGGAAATGGAAACTCTGAAAAAAATATTAATTGCTTTTACAGTAGTACTTGTTGCATATAACATCTTTTCAGTAGTAAAAGATATTGCAGAGTATGAAGAACAGATACATAGTGAGATTCCACAAGATAATATACAATATGATGATACATTAACAGAAAGAGAAAGAAAAGAATTACAGGAATTTGTAGGAACACTGAGAAGTGCTTCTGAAAATTTACAAGAATATCTAATACAAGGAAGAGAAGAATATTATGCATTTTTATTAAGAGCATATGCTGTAATTTATAATCTTATTACAATTATTATATATTGCTTTGTAGCACCAAAATGGTTTAAACTACAAAATCAGAATAATCGCACATTTGATTTTTAATAAAAGAAGTTATATAAAAAAGTAAAAATATGCTTGCAATGTGGAAAAAAATATGATAAAATAGCTATGCTTTAAAGATAGTATAGCTATTTTTAAGTCTCTACTTGTGAAAAACACAGGTTATAAATCCATAGGGAGGTGAAAGATAATGAATAAATACGAAAGTATTATCATTGTTAATCCAAATATTGATGAAGCAGGTGTAAAAGCTTTAGAAGAAAAATTTACAGGATTAATTAATGAAAATGGTAAAGTAGAATCAGTTGAAAACATGGGAAAAAGAAAATTAGCTTACGATATAAAAAAATTCACAGAAGCTACATATATGTTATTCAACTTTGAAGCAAAACCAGAATTAATAGCTGAACTTGAAAGAGTTTACAGAATTACAGATGACATTATAAAATTTATTACAGTAAAAGTAGAAAAATAAGAAAAAGAAATATTGTCAAAATCAAGAATTTTGATATCTACAAGAAAAATACTAAATAAAGAAGGGGCCTTTATTTAAAGTAAAGAAAGGTGATAAGATATGAATAAAGTAATTTTAATGGGAAGATTAACAAGAGATCCAGAAACAAGATATACACAAACAAGTAA
>CAMLUB010000055.1 GCA_946486515.1 uncultured Clostridium sp. | reverse complement strand
GAAGAATTTAATATTAATTCTACAAAACAATTAGGAGAAATCCTTTTTGAAAAAATGCAATTACCAGTTATTAAAAAGACAAAAAATGGATATTCTACTGATGTAGATGTTTTAGAAAAATTAAAAAGAGAAGATCCGATTATTGGAAAAATATTAGAATATAGACAATTAATGAAATTAAATTCTACTTATGTAGAAGGACTAAAACCATTCATTAATCCGAAAACAAAAAGAATTCATTCTTTTTTCCATCAAACCATCACAGCAACAGGAAGAATCAGTTCAACAGAACCAAATTTACAAAATATTCCTACTAGATTTGAATTGGGAAAAAGAGTTAGAAAAGTATTTAAGCCAGAAGAGGGAAAAGTGTATATTGATGCAGACTATTCACAAATTGAATTGAGAGTATTGGCACATATTTCAGAAGATAAACACATGATAGATGCTTTTAATCATAATGAAGATATTCATAAACAAGCAGCTTCAAAAGTATTCAAAACACCAATTGATGAAGTTACCAAAGAGCAAAGAAGTAATGCCAAAGCAGTTAACTTTGGAATTGTCTATGGAATTAGTGATTTTGGATTAGCAGAACAACTAGGAATTTCTAGAAAAAGAGCAAAACAATATATAGATGAATATTTAACAGAGTATGCAGGAATAAAAGAATTTATGGAGAATATTATTGAAAAGACAAAAGAAAAAGGATATGTTGAAACTTTATTTCATAGAAGAAGATATGTTCCAGAATTGAATTCTAAAAACTATATGGTAAGACAATTTGGTAATAGAGTAGCAATGAATACACCAATTCAAGGAACAGCAGCTGACATTATGAAAATAGCGATGATTCATGTAAATGAAGAATTGAAAAAAAGAGGTTTAAAAGCGAAGATTATTTTGCAGGTACATGATGAAATGATGATTGAAGCACCAGAAAGTGAAAAAGAAGAAGTAAAAGAGATTATGAAAAAAGAAATGGAGTCTGCAATCCAATTAAAAATACCACTTGTTGCAGAAATATCAGAAGCAAAAAATTGGTATGATTGTAAATGATTTTTCATGGTGGTATTATAGCAGTGAATGAAGATTATTATTTTTTCATTATCTCCTCGGCTAGCTCCATGTACTACAAATTCTAAGTTTTAAATAAATGAGCCTCTCGCTACAAACGCGCTTTCTCGTTTTTTTAAAACTAAGAATTTCTATGTCCATTTCTCGTCACATTCGTCGATAAATTCAAAAATAATAATCTTCATTCACTGCAAAAAATAAAAATGATAGGGAAAATATTAGGGAGATTTAAGATTGAAAAGGAGAGAAAATTTTTGATAAAAAGCAAATATAAAATTATTATTGGTACGGTTATTATAGTACTCATAATAGCTATACTATTTGTTCTATTTAAAGATAAATTATTAAAAATATTATACCCTAAAACATACAGTGGAATTGTATCAGTCTATGCAGAAGAATATGATGTAGAGGAAAATTTAATTTATGCAGTGATAAAAGCAGAAAGTAATTTTGAAAGTCAAGCAGTTTCTAATAGAGATGCCATTGGGTTAATGCAAATTGTAGAAGAAACAGCAATTGATGTTGCAAAGAAAAACAATATAAAAATCGATATAGAAAATATAGAAGAAGAAATACTAGATATTGATAACAATATAAATATTGGAACAAAATATCTATCAACATTATTAGCACAATATGGAAATATAGAAGTAGCATTAGCAGCATATAATGCAGGAATTGGAACAGTAAACAATTGGATAGATAAGCAAATTATAAAAGCAGATGGATCAGATATCGAAAACATACCATATAAAGAAACGAATAATTATGTAAGAAAAATTTTAAGAGACTATCATATATATAATGAGTTATATGGATAATGTCCTTTTGGGGACGTTTCTGTTTGGGACATTTTAAATACTTTTTAAGAATCTTAATACTTTTGGTAAAATATTATAATTCACAGTTTATATTAATATATATGCATTCTATAGAATATTTTTTGCTGTAAATTGTAACAGTAAAATGCATAATTAAGAAATTTTTTTTACCAAAAACGGTTGAAAAAATAATCATATTGTAATATAATTGTAACAAAATTGTAACAAGAAGAAACATATGATGAAATCATAGATTTCGATATATAGAGAGAAGGGAAGATAAGCAAATGTTTAAATTTGGTTTTGGACAGGATGTAGGAATTGATTTAGGAACTGCAACGGTCATTGTATATGTAAAAGGGAAAGGAATTGTATTAAGAGAACCTTCTGTTGTTGCTGTAGACAATATTACAGGAGAAGTGTTGGCAGTGGGACAAGAAGCTAGAAGAATGCTTGGTAGAACTCCAGGAAATATTGTTGCAACAAGACCTTTAAGAGATGGTGTCATATCTGATTATACAGTCACAGAAAAAATGTTAAAACATTTCATCAATAAAGTTTGCGGTAAATTTATTTTTGCACCAAGAATTATGATTTGTATCCCTTCACAAGTAACTGAAGTTGAGAAAAAAGCAGTTATAGATGCAGCAACACAAGCAGGCGCAAGAAAAGTATATTTAATCGAAGAACCAATTGCAGCAGCTATTGGAGCAGGAATAGATATATCAAAACCATGTGGAAATATGGTAGTCGATATTGGAGGAGGAACAACCGACATTGCTGTCATATCATTAGGTGGTTCAGTGGTGAATACTTCTTTAAAAGTTGCTGGTGATAAATTTGATGAATATATTGTCAAATATATTAAGAAAAAACATAATATCATGATAGGAGAAAGAACAGCTGAAGATTTAAAAGTAAACATTGGTTGTGTATATCCTAAAATACAAGATACAGAAATGGACATAAGAGGAAGAGATTTGGTAACAGGACTTCCAAAGACGTTAACCGTTCATTCAAGTGAAATGTTAGAAGCATTAATAGAACCTGCCATGATGATTGTGGATGCTGTTCATTCTGTATTAGAAAGAACACCACCAGAATTATCAGCAGACATTAGTGATAAGGGAATTTACATGACAGGTGGAGGTTGCTTAGTGGATGGATTAGATAAGCTATTACAAGAAAAAACAGGAATTAATGTTATGATTGCACAAGATACGGTATCATGTGTGGCATTAGGAACAGGAAAAGCATTAGATAATTTAGATGTGTTAGAAGGAAAATCAACTAGATAAGATGAAGTTGTTTGTTCTAACGATTGCACACAAATTTTACTAACGTAAAATTTGGCGAACAAATAATAACGCGGGCTTTAAAATGTTAAGAACAGAAAAAATATTAAAAAAAGCCTGCTATTGTTCTAAGAATTAAAAACTTGTTTTCCTAGCCAAAATTTAATTCTTTTCCAACCAGATTTGTGCCTTTAGGAAGGAATGCGATTAAAAATGAAAACAGTAGCATTTATTACATTGGGGTGTAAAGTTAATCAATATGAAACAAATGCCATGACACAACAATTTATAGAAAAAGGGTATGAAGTAGTAGATCATACTCAAAAGGCAGATATTTATATTGTCAATACTTGCACTGTAACCAATATGTCGGATAGAAAATCTAGACAAATGTTAAGAAGAGTAAAAGAACTAAATAAAGAAGCAATTGTTGTTGCTTGTGGTTGTTATGCACAAGTAGCAAAAGAAGAGTTAGAAAAGATAGAAGAAATCAATTTAGTATTAGGAAATAATGAGAAAAAAGATATCGTAGAATATGTTGAAACATACATACATCATCAAACTTTAAATGAAAATAAAGAAGATATATTACATATAAAAGGGCAAAGTGAAAAAATAGAGGAAGATGTAAAAGCATCACAAAACAAAGAAATAACGGTAAATGCAGAAAAAAATAAAATAACAAAAAACAGAGTAGAAACACAAATAGAAGATGTTATGAACCAAAAAGAGTTTGTGGAATTTGGAGATATTACCTTTACAGAAAAGACAAGAGCAGTTATCAAAATTCAAGATGGCTGTGACCGTTTTTGTTCTTATTGCATTATTCCTTATGCACGAGGAAGAGTAAGAAGTAGAAAGCCAGAACATATCTTATCTGAAATTCAAAAAATTGCCAAAGAAGGCATAAAAGAAGTGGTTATCACTGGAATTCATGTTGCTTCATATGGGAAAGACTTTAAGCAGGCATATCGATTAATTGATTTATTAGAAGAAATGAATGCAATAGAAGGAATTGAAAGAATCCGATTAGGTTCTATAGAGCCATTACTCATAACAGAAGAATTTGTAAACAGATTAGCAAAGCTAGAAAAAGTATGTCATCAATTTCATTTATCATTACAAAGTGGTTGTGATGAAACATTAAACAGAATGAATAGAAGATATACGACAAAACAATTTCGAGAAATAACAAAATTATTACGAAAAACATTTGAAGATGCCATTTTAACAACAGATATTATTGTAGGATTTCCAGGAGAAAGTGAAGAAGAATTTGAAAAAACATACGAATTTTTAAAAGAAATCAAATTTTATAAAATGCATGTATTCAAATATTCACCAAGAAAAGGGACCAAAGCGGCGGTTATGCCAAATCAAATAGATGGTAATAAAAAAGAAGAAAGAAGTAGAAATCTAATAGAGTTATCTAATGAAAATGAAAAAACATATCATGAACAATATGTAGGAAAAGAAGTGGAAGTCCTTTTTGAGGAAGAAAAAAAAGGCGTATGGCAAGGACACACAAAAAATTACATATTAGTACATTACAAGGCAGAAAAAAATTTAGAAAATAAAATGGTAAAACTGCAATGTAAAAGTGCAGAACAAGAATATATTGTTGTCAATTGATGTCCTTTTGGGGACGTTTCTGTTTGGGACATTTTTGAGCTTTTATTTTTATAATAGAAAATTATCTTAAAAGTATAGCAAAATAAAGAAAAATATGCTATACTTTTTTTGTTTTAGGGGCAAGCAATAAAATAATAAAGTAAAGGAGAGATGAAATTTGCCCCGTGTCGCAAGAAAAATTAGTAGTACAAAAGTATATCATATCATTTTAAGAGGAAATGATAGACAAGATATATTTTTACATGAACAAGACTATCACAAATTTTTAAAAATCGTTAAAATTTTAAAAGAAAAGTATCAATATGATATATTTACATATTGTTTGATGAACAATCATGTACATTTAGTTGTCTATGATAAAAATATGCAACTTTCTAAAATTATACAAAGTATGGAAATATCATATGCAAGTTATTTTGCAAAAAAGTATAATAAAGTGGGACATTTATTCCAAAATCGATTTTTAAGCAAAAATGTTGAAACAAAAGAATATCTATGTGGATTATGTAGATATATACATCAAAATCCACTAAAAGCTAAAATTTCAAGTACAGAGAATTATAAATGGAGCAGTTATCACGAATTTATTTCTGGTGAAAAGATTATAAATTCAGAATTAGTTTTATCCATATTTGGTTCAAATAAAAAAGAAGCTATAGAAAATTTTATTATTTTTCACAGTTATGAGACATGTTTTATAAATGAAGAAGTAGAATATGAATGTATTTATAAAATAACAGATGAACAAGCAAAGAAAAAGGTTCAAAAAATATTAAATATAGAAGATGTAAGAAGTATACTGTCATATGATAGAAAAACTAGAAATGAAGCATTGCAAAAGTTAAAAATTATAAAAGGTGTATCCAAAGCGCAATTGGCAAGAGTATTAGGAATGAATAGGAAAATTCTTGAAAGGATAATGAAATAATAAGCTAAAAAAATAAAATCTCTTGAATAAAGATATCACAAAAAGAAGAATAAAAATGTCTTAAATAGGGATAATCACAAAAAGAAAAATAAAAATGTCCCAAACAGAAACGTCCCCAAAAGGACAAACAAATGAAAGGAGGAAGGGGGATCAGGACTTAACATAAAAATGTCCCAAACAGAAACGTCCCCAAAAGGACAAAATGGCAAAAAGTAAAACAATTTTTGTATGTAGTGAATGCGGTAATGAGTCAAGCAAATGGCTTGGGAAATGTCCAGCTTGTAATAGTTGGAATACATTTTATGAGCAAAAAGTAGTAGAGACAAAAACAGGAGGGCATAAGGATTTAGCAAAAAGTGAAAATAAACCGCAAAAGTTAAATTCTTATGAGGCGAAAGAGACATTGAGAACTTCAACAGGTTTTGGAGAGTTAGATAGAGTATTAGGTGGGGGACTTGTAAAAGGGTCTCTTGTATTGCTTGGGGGAGAGCCTGGAATTGGAAAGTCTACATTGATTTTACAAATATGTGATAAGGTAAAAGGTGAAGGAAAAGTCCTATATGTTTCAGGTGAGGAATCAGCCGAACAAATTAAAATGAGAGCAGATAGATTAGGCATCCATAATGATGATATTCTATTTTTAGGAGAGACAGATATTGATGTTGTCAATCAAGCCATTATAGAAATTCATCCAAAACTTGTCATTATTGATTCCATTCAAACGATGTATTCAGAAGAAATTTCAGCAGCAGCTGGAAGTGTTAGTCAAGTAAGAGAAATTACTTCACAAGTGATGAGAGTTTGCAAATCGAGAGCCATTACAACAATCATCATAGGACATGTCACCAAAGAAGGAAACATAGCAGGTCCAAGAGTTTTAGAACATATGGTTGATACAGTATTATATCTAGAGGGTGAAAGATATTTTTCATACAGAGTATTACGAGGTGTTAAAAATAGATTTGGTTCAACCAATGAAATTGGTATGTTTGAAATGAATGAAGAAGGAATGTGTGAAATTACAAATCCTTCAGATATCTTAATTTCAGAAAGAGAAGATAACCCAGCAGGTTCTTGTATTGTATCTAGCATAGAGGGGACAAGAGCCATTTTAATTGAATTACAAGCATTAACGACACAAAGTATTTTTGGATTTCCGAAAAGAACAGCCAATGGAACAGATTATAATAGACTTGCCTTATTAATTGCTGTTCTAGAAAAAAGAGCAGGGATTATGTTGGGAAGTCAAGATATTTATCTAAATTTGGTAGGTGGTATTAGAGTCAATGAGCCATCTATTGATTTAGGGATGATGATGGCAGTGGTTTCCAGTTTTAAAAATGTACCAATTCCAAAAGATATGGTGATTATTGGAGAAGTTGGTTTAACGGGGGAAGTCAGAAGAATTAACGTCATTGATAAAAGGTTGAAAGAAGCGGAAAAATTAGGATTTAAGAGTTGCATTATTCCAGAATCTAACAAAAAAGACTTGAAAGAAACATATAAATTAGATATAATAGGTGTCAGCAATATTAATGAAGCAATGAAAAAGATTGGATTAAAATAGTGTGCTGAATATTTAGATTTGAATCATCATAAGACAACTATTTTAAGAGAGGAGATTAATTTTGAAAAAGGTAAAAGAAGATAATATAACATCTGTTTTAAAATTAATAGCTCCAGGAACACCGATAAGAGATGGTCTGGAAA
>CAMLUB010000054.1 GCA_946486515.1 uncultured Clostridium sp. | reverse complement strand
CATACCAAATTAAATCTTCTTAGAATTAATGATATATTGGCAGAAATTGAAACCAATATAGAACCATTAAAAATACAAGCAGAAAAGGCAAAAAAATATTTAAATTTAAGAGAAGAATTAAAAAATATTGAGATTGGTTTGTTTTTATATAATATAGAAAAATATAAAAAAGAATTAGAAGATATTGTAAAAGATGAAGAAATTTATAAAACACAATGTAATGAGGAAGAAGGTAGACTAGAAAGAATCAAAACATTAAAAGAAGAATTAAAATCAGAAATTGATCATATTACAGAATCGATTGAAGAAATGTCGAATTTAGGATTTGAAAGCAAAAAAGAAATTGAAATGTTAAATTCTGATATTAATGTGTCCTATACAAGAATTGAAAATAATAAGCAAAATAAAGAAAGATTTGAAAAAGAAATTGAAGAATTAATAACAAGAATACAAGAATTAGAAGAGGAGAAAAAACAAAAAGAAGAAAAGAAAGAAAATTTAAAACAAAACAGAGAAAAATTTGCAAAAGAATTAGAAGAAAAAGAAAAAGAATTAGCAGAAATTACAAAAAAATTGTCTAGTAAAGAATTAGAAATGGAAGAACATAAGAAAACAGTAGAAGAAAATACAGATAAAAAATATGAATTGCAAGCAAGTATTAGTGAGCAAGATATCAATTATCAAAACTATCAAAAAAGACAAACACAAATTAAGAATGAAATGACTGGAAATATTTCTGAATTAGATAACACTAGAATGAAAAAAGAAGAAATTGCAAAAGAATTTTATGAAATCGAAAGTAAACGAAATAAAATCTTAGCAGATTTAGAAGAAGTAAATAAAGAAAAACAAGAAGCAGATAGAAAAATCAAAGATTTTGATAGTAAAATCAATATGCTTTCAGGAGAAAAGCGAATCAAAGAATCCAAATTAAAATTCTTAATCGAAACAGAAAAAGAAAAAGAAGGATATATCAAAAGTGTTAAAACATTATTAAAAGATTGTGAGACAACAAAAGAATTAGGAAAGGGAATGCATGGTGTTTTAGCCAATATTATAGAAGTACCTGAAGAATATCAAACAGCAATCGAAATGTGTCTAGGAAGCAGTTTGCAAAATATTGTAACAGAAAATGAAGAAGATGCCAAAAGATTGATTGAACACTTAAGAAAACATAATTTAGGTAGAGCATCATTTTTACCAATTTCATCAGTGAAAGGAAAAAAACTTGAAAAAATAAAAGGCAAAAATACAGGAGTGATTGGAATTGCCTCAGATTTAATTCGATATAGTAAAAAATATGAAAATATTATCTTAAATTTATTAGGAAGAACAGTGATTGTACAAGATATGGAAACAGCGATTAGAGTTGCCAAAGACAATGGATATAGCTTTAGAATTATCACAGTAGAAGGAGATGTCATTAATCCATCAGGAGCTATTACAGGAGGCTCTGTTGCGAAAAAGACTGTCAACATCTTAGGTAGAGGAAGAGAAATTGAAAAATTACAAAAAGAAATTAAGAAATTAGAAGAACAAATACAAAAACTAGAAGAGGAAAAGGAAACTTATCAAGAATCTATTGGACATGTATTGGAAAAGGCAACCACTTTTGAAAAAGAATTGCAAGAAATTGAAATTACTTATGCAACAGGAAAAGAAAAGATAAATGGAATAGAAGAAAATATCAATCGAATTGAAACAAGATTAAATAAACTAAAAGAAGAAAGTAAAAAATTAGAAGAACAAAAAGAACAAAGTATGAAAAATAAAGCAGACTTCCAAGAGAAAATACAGGCAATCAATGAAGAAAACGAAAAATTGAAAAAAATGATTACAGAATTTGCAGAACTAAATAAAGATAATCAAAAATATGTAGATGATTTAAATTTTGATATCACTAACTTAAAAATTTCTGTATCTTCATTTGATGAAAGTGAAAGTTCAATGGAAGAAATTCAAGAAAGAATTCATTCTGAAATCGAAAGTACGAATAAGAGTATTGAAAATAAAAAGACACAAATTGAACAAATCAAACAAGACAATTTTGATTTAGAAAAAGCAATCGAAGAAATCAAAGAAAAAATAGAGAAGATCAAAGAAGAAGTAAAAAATAGTGGCTCTAAAATAGAGGAATTAAAAGAAAAGAGAATTCAAAAAAATGAAAAATTGACAGAACAAGAAGAGGAAATGAACAACAAATTAAAAATCATTGAAGATTTAAAAGCACAAATGCTAAAAGTGGATGTTAAGAAAACGAAACTCGAAGAAGACATCAATGAAATTATCAATAAAATGTGGGAAGAATATGAATTAACACCAAATAATGTGGTAGATTACAGAAAACCAGAGAATGTACAATTAACACAAAAAAAAGTAAAAGATTTACGAAATGAAATTAAGGAATTAGGCAGTGTGAATGTTGATTCAATAGAAGAATATAAGAACTTAAAAGATAGATATGACTTTATGTGTGAACAAAGAGTGGATTTAGAAAGTACCATGGCAAAATTAAGGAAGATTATTTCTGATATGACAAGTATTATGAAAGAACAATTTAAAGAAAAATTTGAAATGATTAACAAAAATTTTGCAGAAGTATTTAGCGAATTATTTGGCGGAGGAACTGCAAGTTTACGATTAGAAGATAAAGACAATATCTTAGAATGTGGAATAGAAATAACGGTACAACCACCAGGAAAGAAATTACAAAACATGATGTTATTATCTGGAGGAGAAAAAGCATTTACAGCTATTGCTTTGTTATTTGCTATTTTAAAAATCAATCCAGCACCATTCTGTGTATTAGACGAGATTGAAGCAGCATTAGATGATGTCAATGTTTATCGATATGCAGAATATTTAAAGAAATTTTCTAAAAATACACAATTCTTGGTAATTACCCATAGAAAAGGAACGATGGAAGCAGCAGATACGGTTTATGGAATTACCATGGAGGAAAATGGTATATCAAAATTGTTATCTATGAAATTGAAGAATCAGTAAAATGAAAAGAAATGTATTTGTAGTTTAATTTTTTAATTTTATTTAGAAGGTGAAGAGGGTGTCCTGAAATGAACTATACTTCAAAAAGTAAGAATTTATTTCGGGACGCCCTCTTACTGTGTTTTTTTCATTTATGCGTGTAATTTCTTAATTTATGCATATAAAAAATTGTAGGAAGGATAATGAATAAGATATCTAAACCTACCATCCATATTAAATCACTGCCAGAAAAACCTATTGGTGATAAACAAAGTAGGAGTATGATATTCACAATCAATGCTATTATAGCATATGTTTTTCCTGTTTTCATACCTTTTTTATTTTCTCCCAATAAATATCTACGTATATTTTTAGTAGCGAAGATTAATAATATGAGACTAATCCAAAAAGGAATTAAGCAAAACAGCATAATAGTGATTCCTAATACATCCCAACTGTTATCACCAAAATTTGCAAAAGTACATAAGCGTATAAAGAAAAGTATTGATAGTATTAGTATCAACGAGAAGATTATCATAAGTAACTTTGAAAACTTATATATTTTTTCATCATATTGTCTATTATATTGTTCATTTTGTGAGTTTTTACAATATATACATATTCCATCTGTTAATTCGTTTTCTAGTCATTCTTTTTTACATTTTTTACATTTAGGCATAGTTTATTTTTCCCTTTCTTTATTATATCGTTCCATAAAATATGACTACATTATAATATAAAAAATAGTGTTTTACAACATATAAAAATAGAAAAATACAAGAAAAATACAAGAATTTATATTGAAATTAATAAGTCGTTTTTTTCAATGCTTTTTCTTTTATATTTTTGTAAGGGATAGATTGCATAAACTTAGAAGTATTAAGAAATGCTTTACCTAAATCAGCTTTATAGGTACCATCAGGATTCATTGAAAAATAATCTTCTTCATTGACCTTTTCAAAATGATTCCAAAAGATTTTTTTAATTTCATCTTCAATTTTTAACATATCTTCTTTGGACAAAGTTTGATCATCAGCTGAAATAGATTTATCATTTTGAATTTTATAGATAAGCATTCCACAATCGATAATGGCTTCTTCTATTAACTTCCAATTTGACAATAAGAACACTCTTTGAGAATTTAATAATTCATGTAGTTTTCTTATCTCTTGCTTCATTTCTTTTTCGGACAAATTTCTATTCCCTATGATGGCTAATTTGTAAGCCAAATGTTGAGTAACATCTTTTAAATTTTGTTTTACATTTAATTCTAAGCCAGTATGACCATTCTTATGTACGGAATAGTAAGCTGATTGTTCTGCAACAAATCCTTCTTTGGAACATATTCTTATTTCAATTGGTACAGGTTTTACATTTGGTATTAATGGTTCCTTTGCAAATAAATTGTATGTTAGAGGAGGTACCCATTTCATCCAGGTTAAAGGTGAGTATACAGAATCTTCAGCTAAGAAATTGATATCATTTGCATTAGATAATTGTGTATGTAAATATTCTACAATAGGTTGTATGTCATCTTCTGTATTTACAATAAAGGTAAATCCAATATAATCTGATACTTCAGATAAGGATTTATGATTAATTCTATATGTTCGTATTGCTGAGTGGATATCTTTAATTCTTGATTTGTACTTAAATATGTTATGGTCATTGGCATAATTTTGCATTTTATCCATAAAACTTTTCATTTCTGGACTAGTATGTAATATGGTTAAATAAGTTTCTATTTCTTTTTCTTCAGGTGTTTCAGGATGTACATCTAACTCTATATTTCGCATATCCAATACCTCCTCCTATGACTCTAAAAATTTTAATAAATCTAATCCATATAGTTGATTATGTAAAAAACTATTGATTATCGTTTGAAATACATCATAATTTCTGAATTGACTTGGATTTAGATGAGTCAAATCATTTAGATCTATCCATTCTAATTTTAGTATTTCATCTGTATGATATTCTTGAATTAATTTTTCATTACTACCTAAAAAATGTATCATAATCATAGGTCGTTTTCCAGAAAAACTAATGATAAGGGAATAGTTTTGTTAAGTCTGCTTTATAACCTGTTTCTTCTAGTAATTCTCTTTTTGCAGCATCTATTATATTCTCTCCGTTTTCTACATGTCCTGCTGGAAAAGCGAATTTACCATAACATTCTTTCTTAGATTCTTTTACCATAAGTACTTTATGATTTTTTACAATAATGACACCTGCAATGATTTCCATAAAATTCACCTCCTATCGTTCCTGTTCTGTATGCAATATTTCTTTTGTTGTAAATCTTTCAGGTCTATTAAATTCTATTGGACATAATTGGCCATCTATAATCATTCCTTGTACACCAAATGAATTTAAACCATCTCTTTCTAAAGGAATTCTTTGTTGATATAAAGGGAATACAATATCATCAAGTAATCTTTCCTTTAAGGAATTAGGCATTGGAGAATATGTTTTAGGAACTTTACCTCGGATATAATCTCTACTATAGCCTAAGTCTAATAGTTGTTGCAATCTTCGTCTGGCAGAACCTAAATATTGTTCTTGCGTAGTTATCGTATGATGATATCGATTCATATTATAAGGTGTTACAAATAAGGCATCATCCCAATCAAACGACCAAGTTTCATGATGTTCTCTGCCCTTTGTTATACCACCTACATCAAACCCTTTACCAAGATAATCAATAAAAATTTTTTCACCCATTTGAAGATACACATTGAATGCACCATCTGTTCTTACTTTTTCTCCTGTTCCTTCTTCTTGATCTAGACATAATACAACACCATTAGGATTACTTTGTTTCACTCTTTCAATATAATCTTTCACTTGATCTTTTCTGACATAGTTCCCCTCAACTCCTAATGTTGGTGGTTCACCTGCTTTGGCATCTGCTCTAACAATAAATTTATCTGGAAGGTGGTCACTTATTTTTAAAAAGTCTTGATAGCTATCAAACATAAATAAATGACGCGTTCTACTAATTTTAGGTAACCATTTGGAAAGTAATACTGCACCATAAGCTTTTCCATATTGAGCTATTTGTTTTTCATCTTCTTTATTACTGCATCTGATATAACATTATATATCTCCTTTCAAGTATAAAATAATTTTATAATCAATCGTTCATCTAAAATCTAACTGTTAGTTCACCATGTCGTTTTAATTAGTTTACCACATTATTTTACAAAATCCAATCACAATTAATAAAATACCAGAAATTGTTGACCAAATATTATTAGGTAATTTACTAAAAGAATATAATTTTTTTCCACAATAATTTCCTAAACTTAAGAAAAATAATTGAAAACAACTTGTCAACAATGGAAATATAATAGAAAAGGTATTTAACATACTAAAACCAATCCCAATGCAAAAACTATCTAAAGAAAGTGCGAATCCTAAAAACAAGGCCTCTTTAGAATCAATAACATTGGATTTATCCAAATCAGAAGAGCTAGGATTTTTAATAATTTTAATTGTAATCCCTAAACATTTAATAAAAAAGGAATATATTTTTTCACTATCGAACATTTCTAAATTTTTATTATCTTTGATATGACACTCTTGCCTTGATTTTCTTAATGATTGAAAACACATAAATAATCCCATTAATATTAAAAGAAAACTACCTAAATAATGAATCAGAAAGTTAGGAAACATATATTTTAACAAATTGCCAAAATATATGGAAATAATAGAAATAATAAAACTAATAAAAAATAAAATGAATTTGGCACTATTGGTTATTTTTGTATTTCTTATTCCATATGTAATACCAATTCCTAGAGAGTCGATACTACTAGTGATTGCTAAAATTAAACAGTTAAGTAACATAAAAACACCTCTAATGACATCATATTCATTATAAAACAGAAGGGTGCATTTGGGGAATTTAAGATAAAGTCAAATTTTTATGAAAAAATGAGTCATAAAAATAATGTATAAGAATACAATTAAAAGACAAAGGACAAGATCATGTCTGTTTCCATTTCGATATTTTAGCAGGTGGGGTGATATATATTATTTTTTTCATGATTTCCTCGGCTTGCTCATAGGAAATTGCATTTCCTATAAGAGAAACATTGTACACAAATTTTATTGCATAAAATTTGGCACACGAACAACGGACGTAGCATACAAAGGCATATAAAAGGTCAGAAAATTATATATCTATTCCACGGCACATTCGTCAATACATTCAAAAAATAATATATATCACCCCACCTGCTAAGATATCAAAATGGAAAAATGTCTATACAAAGGAGATGAATTTTATGTGGGAAACACTTAAAAAAGAAGAAGTTGAAAAAACACTAAACACAGATTTTCATAAGGGACTTAATGATAATGAAGTTTTAAAAAGACAAACGCAATATGGCAAAAATGAATTAGAAAATAGTAAAAAAGAAGGAATCATTATTAAATTTTTTAAACAATTTAATGATTTTATGATTATTATCCTGATTATGGCATCTGTTGTATCAGCAGGGGTATCATGGTATCAAGGTGAAAATGATTATATTGATTCTATCATTATCATAGCGATTGTCATATTAAATGCCATTATGGGAGTTTTACAAGAAGCAAAAGCAGAAAAATCAATCGA
>CAMLUB010000053.1 GCA_946486515.1 uncultured Clostridium sp. | reverse complement strand
TCAAGTGCTAATATTGATCTTGTATCTTCTGCCGCCGCTTCTGCCTCAATATCTCTAAAATCAACAGATACACCAGATATTCCATAAGCCCCTGATTGTTTATTTAATATGTTTTCCATTTCATCTGGTTTTAGATTTTCTTTTTTCATAATATAGGTAACCACGGATGGGTCTAAATCTCCACTTCTCGTTCCCATAGAAATTCCTCCAAGTGGTGTTAAGCCCATGCTAGTTTCTACTGACTTTCCATATTGAATAGCACATACACTTGCACCTTGTCCTAAATGACAATTTATAATCTTTAATTCTTTGATATCTTTCCCTACCAATTTTGCTGCTCTATTGGCAACAAATTGATGAGAAGTTCCATGGAATCCATATTTTCTAACGCCATACTTTTCATAGTATTCATATGGTATTGGATAAATATATCTTTCCTTTTCCAATGTTTGATGAAAGGCTGTATCAAATACAGCTACCATTTTGATATTTGGTGCCAATTTTTTACAAGCTTTAATTCCTAAGATTGCTGCTGGATTATGTAATGGTGCTAAATCTATGCATTCTTCTATTCCTTTTATCACTTCATCAGTTATGACTACTGGATTGGCAAATTTTTCTCCACCGTGAACTACTCTATGTCCAATACCACCTAATTCTTCTAAATTTTTCATAACTCCGTAATGTGGATTGATTAATCTACTTAATACAAATGAAATGGCTGTATCATGATTTTTGGCATAGTGTTCAAATTTATGTGATTCTCCATTTACTTTATGTGTTAAAAAAGAATCTGCTTGACCAATTCTTTCGAAATATCCTTTTGCTAAAACAGTTTCTGTTTCCATATCAATGACTTGATATTTTAATGATGAACTTCCTGAATTTAACACTAATATTTTCATAAAAACTCCTTATCTTTGATTTTGTTAATATTCACTTTTCTGATTAGTCTGTGTGTCAAAAGTTCCACTTTCATTAACACATTTTCCTTATTGTGCTTGCACTGCTGTGATGGCAACAACTCCTGCAATGTCATCACTATTACATCCTCTTGATAAATCATTTACTGGTTTTGCAATACCTTGACATAATGGTCCATATGCTTCTGCTTTTGCTAATCTTTGTACCAATTTGTATCCAATATTTCCTGCATCTAAATTAGGGAAAATTAATACATTTGCCTCACCTTTTAATGGACTATTTGGTGCTTTTGATTTAGCAATTTCTGGAACAATCGCTGCATCTAATTGTAATTCTCCATCTACTAATAAGTCTTTTTGTTTTTCTTTTACTAATTTTGTTGCTTCAATTACTTTTTCAGTTAACTCTGAATGTGCACTTCCATAAGTAGAATAAGAAAGCATTGCTACTTTAGCTTCTTTTCCTACTAGTTGTTTAAAGCTTTTACTAGATGAAATAGCAATTTCTGATAATTGTTCTGGATTAGGATTTTCATTTAATCCACTATCTCCAAATATAAATACACCATTTTCACCATATTCACAATTAGGTACTACCATAACAAAAAAGGCAGAAACTAATTTGGTATTAGGTGCTGTTTTTAAGATTTGTAAAGCTGGTCTTAATGTATCTGATGTAGAATGTGCTGCTCCTGAAACTAATCCATCTGCTTTATTATCTTTTACCATTAACATTCCATAGTATACTGGGTCTAAAACCAATTCTTTTGCTTTTTCTATTGTCATTCCTTTGTGTTTTCTTAATTCATACAAAAGATTTGTGTATTTTTCATAATCTTCTGACTTTTGTGGATCTACAATTTTGGCACCTTCAATATTTACCGCATTTGTTTTTGCCTTTTCTAAAATATTTTCTTGATTTCCTATTAAAATGATATTTGCATATTTTTCTTTCATTACCTTTTCAGTTGCTTGTAATACTCTAATATCTTCTGCTTCTGGAAGGATAATGGTTTTGATTTCTTGTTTTGCTCTTTGTTTGATTTCTTCAATAAATGCCATTTCATTCACTTTCCTTTCTATAGTATAGCTCTTGATTGGAAAAGAATTAAATTTTGGCTAGGAAAACAAATTTGAAATTTATGAGGCGTACGATTTGTACGTTGATTAAATTTCAAATGAAGTTTGACGACACCAAAATTATAATTATTTTTCAATCCATTGCTTCCTTTACCTCAATCATTATATACTATAAACAAAGAAAAGCACAAGTCTTTTTTAAAATTTTCATAATCATATGAAAAAGAAGCCGTTTTCACTACGACTTCGAAAATCAGGTTTAAATTCTTAATGTTATCCAAAAATTTTAGGTAAGAATATCATTAATCCAATTATAACAGAAATAATTGCAGAAAATAGTACAGCACCTGCGGCAATATCTTTTGCATATTTTGCCTTTTCATTAATATCTGGCATAGCAATATCCACAGTTGTTTCAATAGCCGTATTAATCAATTCTAATGAAATCACAATTGCAAATAATAATAAACATACAATCCATTCCATAGCTGATATTTTAAAAATAAATCCTGCAATAATTACCAATGCCATAATCACAAAATGTATTTTTAAATTTTGTTCTGTTTTCCATGCTTCTTCAATTCCTTCAAAAGCATATTTAAAACTATTTCTTAATTTTTTTCTCTTTTTTCTTAATTTTACCATTTTTCTTTTATCCATGATTTTTATTTTTTCCTTTTCTAATTGTAATACAGACCTAGCAATATTCGTAAATAACAATAAATATACGATAGATATTGCAAATCCGCCAATAACATCACTTGCATAATGTACGCCTAAGTAAATTCTACTAAATCCAATCATTGGTATTAAAAGCCCTAATATCCCACAACTAATGTATTTTATTTTTTTGTTTTTAACCATTTTCCATATTAAATAAATGATTAATCCATAAAATGCCATACTGACCATAGAATGTCCTGATGGAAAACTATACCCACTTTCAGCAATTAATCGGTATCCCTCTGGTCTTGGTCTTTGTACAATATATTTTAATAATTGGTTTAGTAATGTTGTCATAACCAAATTACTGGCAACACATAAACCTACTTTTTTGTTTTTTATAAAAAGCAACGTTCCTAAGGTTATCGCTATTAATACATATGCAGAAGATAAATTGGTTATTACCTTCATCATGACAGTTAGTGGCTCAGACCTTAAATTCAAGATGACTAATCTGTATACAACCATATCTAATGTTAATTGTTCATTTTCAAAAATATCTTCTAACATCATAATAACAATAATTAGACAAAGGAAAGCAATAATCCATTTATAGTTCTTTTCTATTATTCGTTTTAACATTTGTGGTTCTCCATTCTTAATTCATTTTTATTTCCTATTTTTCTTTTGAAGCAGCATATGTTTCATTCATTATATTAAAATTTCACAACTTTTTCCCATGTCAAATTTTCTTTTCCAAAATGCCCATAATTGGTTGTTAAAGAATAGATTGGTTTGTCTAATTCTAAATATTTAATAATGCCATCTGGTGTTAAATCAAATTTTTCTTTAATTTTTGTAATTAAAGCTTCTTCTGATATAATACCTGTTCCAAATGTGTTTACATGAATAGATAATGGTTCTTTCATTCCTATCGCATAGGAAATTTGTATTTCACATTTTTTTGCATATCCATTGGCAACAATATTTTTGGCAATATGTCTTAACATATATGCCGCAGATCTATCTACTTTACTTGCATCTTTTCCAGAAAATGCGCCTCCACCATGACGGGCATATCCACCATATGTATCTACAATAATTTTTCTACCAGTAAGCCCTGTATCTCCTAAAGGTCCTCCAATAACAAATTTTCCAGTTGGATTAATATAAATTTTTGTATCTTTATCTATCATATTTTCTGGGATGACTGGTTTGATAACTTTTTCGATAACATCTTTCTTTAATTTCTCTTGGCTGATTTCTTCATTATGCTGTGTAGAAACTAATATGGTTTCAATTCTTTTTGGTCTATCATTTTCATATTCAATGGTTACTTGTGTTTTTCCATCTGGTCTTAAATAGTTAATTTCTTTATTTTTTCTCACTTCTGTTAATCGTTTAGATAACTTGTGAGCCATAGAAATGGCATATGGCATATATTCTGGAGTTTCATCACAGGCATATCCAAACATAATTCCTTGGTCTCCAGCGCCTCCAACATCTACACCTAATGCAATATCTGGACTTTGTTTGGTAATGTTTATATCAATTTTGCAAGTTCTATAATCCATATCAATATGTTCATTATCATATCCGATTTCTTTTATTTTTTCTCTTACTAATTTTTCAATATCTACTTCTCCATTAGCAGTTACTTGCCCTGCAATGGTAATTCTATTACCTGAAGCAAAGGTTTCTACTGCTACTCTTGCAGATTTGTCTTGTTTTAAATATTCGTCTAATATACAGTCTGAAATGGTGTCACATAATTTGTCTGGATGTCCTTCTGTCACACTTTCTGATGTAAAATAATATTTGCTCATTTTATTTCCTCTTTTCTATTTACTTTTCTCTTTTATATTGCATAATTATTACATTTTTTTACTGTTTTGTCAATGGGAGGAAAACATATAAAAAGCAACCAGCAAGGTGAAATTCACCTAACTAGTTGTTAAGTTTTTGCATATTGAAAATATCAAGAATCAAAAACAACTAAGCCACTTATTTCTTCGTCAAAATCCATTTCACAATTGCCTTTTTTATGACAGCATATTCCTCTTTTTCAAATTGCATATTGGCAATACAATATCTTTTATTGGCTATATGTGAACAGAAAATACATTCATATAGATTATTACAATCCTGTATGAAATAAGAATTAGCAATTTTGCTAGAACAGATGACATTATAACTATTCGTACAATCAGCTGAATCAGCAATTCTTAAACCAAAACTAGAAGTAGCACTTCTTTGACAAGCAATGATATTTTCACAATCATTACATCCATCTGAAAATATTATATTTTTACATTTTCTACAATCTGTAGAACGAAAAACATTTTCTGAAGTATACATGGGATCACTTTGTGATACATTGATACAATCATATATCCTTTGCGTTGTTGTATAATTGGTTATTTTCCAAATTTCTAAAATTTCTTTTAGATTTTTTACATTTCGTTTGGGAATCATCCACCCTCTTTTTTCATCATATTTTCTCATATTTTTTTGTGTAATATATTTTGCAGAACTTATCGCAGATGCCCAAGTTTCTTCCCCTGTTACACTATCGATGACTCTTTGAGGTAATCTAACATCAAAAGCAAATTCAGATAATACCTCTTCTAATGTATATGGACTAGTTTGTCCAAATATTGCCATAAATGTTTTATTAACAATTTCCATTGCCTCTTTTGTATCCAAACTATTCCCTCCTTTTTCATTCAATAGGAAACAATATGAAACTTTAAGTATCGCAACTCAAAGCGAAAATAAATTTCTTATATTTTATTTTCAAAAGAAAATTCATTTTCTTTTTGATTCCAAAATATTACAAAGAAAAATTTCATAACAAATTTTTATATGCAAAAATCTTTAGTCTTCCTCTAAAACAATGAATACAATTATGTAAAACTGGCAGAAAAACGTTCTCTTGACACTAAATTTCTTGATGCTGATTGAGATGCCATAATATCTTTTAGACTGATGTTATCATCAATTGAAAAGATATTCTCTTTTTCCTTTTTCTTTTCTACTATATTATCTTCCTTCTCCCCTTCAAAGTCAAATTCTGTTGTTAATATCTGATTTAATACTCTTTGGGGCATTGGTGTAAAATCCAATGTTCTTGCTTGAAAAGCAGGATATACCTTTCCTTGACTTCCAATTCGAATAATACATTCTCGATTTCTTAATTCTGTTAAAATTTTCATTCTTGTAATAAATGTATTTTTTACAGCAACATCCATTCTCACATTTCCATCTAAAATTCTTGCATCTTCTCTGGATACTCTAAATATATAATAATTAATCATATTGGAAAAGATTGCTTTTTGCAAAGGTTCACTAATTTGATTAAAGTATTGTTGTGCTAATATTAATGATAAGTTGTACTTTCTACTTTCTGCTAAAAATCTGCTTAATATTGGGTTTTCCAATAAGGCAACCTCATCAATAATAAAGATAATATGTTCATCATATGTATAATTTTGAATCAATTGCAAGATTTGTTGCATTGTAAATCCTGCAATTGTTTTGGTTGCTTTCATTCCTAATTTACTTTGATTTAAAGATACAATGGTTAAGAAATTCTCTTCTAAAATATCTTTTAAATCTCTTTCTGTTCCTTTACTTTTTAATCCTGGTAATAATTCCATTTCATCAATAAATGCTAATATTGGTGAAAAAGCTTCTTGATAAGATTCTGTTTTTAATTTATTGAAATCTACTGAAAAGAAATCAACTGTACTTTCTAATAATCCATCGGCTTTTAGTAATTCATTTTTATATTCCACTTCTGTTAATAATTTCTTTAAATTCACAAAATCCATTTTATTTAATTTTGTCAATAAATAAATACTATGTCTTAATACTCTTTCCAATTTAGAATTATATTGGTCTGCCATTAATGTTTGGAATAAGGATAAGATTAATTCTGTGGTAACAATTAAATCATTTGATGCTCTCATAAACAAATTAAAACTATTTTTTGCTTTTTCAAAATCCAATACTTTTGTATTTTCAATTCCTCCAATATCATTTTTTATTTCTGCATGTGGATCTATTACCACAACCTTATATTTTCTTCTATATTTTTCATTACTTGATAAATTGGCAACCATGGTACTAATCAATTTTGATTTTCCTGTTCCACTTGCTCCTACAATGATAGAATGTTTATCAAAATCATATTGATTTAAGTGTAAATAATAGTCTTCTATTAGGTATGGGAATGTATTTACTCTTAAAAAAGCATCTTCTTTGTTATCTTTTAAGATATGCATAGTTTTTTGTATATCTAAAAATTTTGTAGCATCTTTTCTATAAAAGAAACGATTATATTTCGAAAAATCAATGGCTAATAATTGATATGGCACACTAAATACAGCTCTTCGTTTTATCAGATATCCATATGGACTTTCAAAAAATAAATATGTTCTAAATCGATAATAACTTTTAGTTATTGGTAATATATCTATTTCTAAAAATTTTAATTTTTTACCTTTTTTTACTTCTGCTTTATCATAGATATCTAATCCACTTTTTTCTTTATTGGTCACTAGATACCATCTGTTTGTAATTGATTTTTCTTGAAAAAGATTTTCTTCTTCTTCCTCTACCTTTTTTAATATAAATTCACTAAAATCTTGTATGATAGATGGCAATTTTCTAGAAGATTGTATGAAATATCGGATGGTATTATTTTCTATATATACATACATCTTCCATTTTCTAAAAATTCCATTTAATTTTGATACAGCATATAAAAATTTAGACCAGACATTTTCTTCTACATGTTCTTGTGTTAGAAATACCTCTATTAAATATTTCATTTTATCATCACCAATTATATTGTACCAGTTCTATAGACAGAAAAACTGACTTTTTCTATATGAAATAAGTCAGTTTTTTTATGGTATAGGAAAAATCGCTTTTCCTATACCATAAAAAACAACGTTGCA
>CAMLUB010000052.1 GCA_946486515.1 uncultured Clostridium sp. | reverse complement strand
ATCGATTTGCTCAAACCTTTTATCGATTTGCTCAAACCTTTTATCGATTTGCTCAAATTTTTTATAAATTTCTTTGAATTGTTGATTTATCTTTTCAAACTCTATTTGCATTTTGCTCCACAATTCATCTAAATTTTTAATCATAGATTTTTTCCTCCTTTCGAATAAATTTTTTGAATTTAAAATAAAAACACTTTTATTTTTTTGAAATATTGAATCATTTCACTTTGATTTAAACCAACTATGAATGAAAATATTGAAATAAAAATTATCTATAAAAAATATAGATAAACTATGTTTGTATTCTAACATGTTTATCTATAAATTTCAAGTATTTTTTGTTAATTTTTGGTATTTTTTGATATACTAGCTTTATTTTCTTTTTTTTATTGAACAAATTCTTCAATTTCTTAACTTAGAAAACAATATTAAATTACATCTTATTTGGCATTTCTATTCCTAATAGTTTAGCCCCTGTCTTTAATACTTTTCCAACTGCATATGTCAAATATACTCTAGCATTTTCAACATCTTTATCTTCTACTAATATTTTATTGTCATTATAAAAATTACTAAATGCCTTTGCTAAGTCAATTAAATATCTTGATAATATTGATGGTTCTTCTTTCTCTGTTACTTGTATTAATATATTTTCAAAATTGTATATTAATCTAATTATATTTTTTGATGATTTATCTAATAATTTATCAAACTTAATTTCTGTTATTGTAGGCATATATCCAGCTTTTTCTATAACACTATTTGTACGTACATATGTGTATTGAACATATGGTCCTGTCTCTCCTTGGAAGTTTAATATTTGTCCCCAATCAAATACTTCATCCTTAATCCTGCTATTTGATAAATCATTAAAAATAACAGCTCCTACTCCTACTTTTTTAGCTACTTCATCTTTTTCTAATTCTGGATTTTTTTCTTTTATAATTTCTTTTGCTCTTGCCATAGATTCATTTAATAGGTCTTCTAATTTTACAATATTCCCTTCCCTTGTTGACATCTTTCCTGTTGGTAATGATACCATTCCAAATGGTACATGTTTTAATCCTTTTGTATATTTTTCATCTAGTCCTAATAATTTTGCAACTTCAAATACTTGTTTAAAGTGTAATGTTTGTTCATATGATACAACATATAATGCTTTGTCAAAATCATATGTTCTTGCTCTGTATAAAATAGCTGCTAAATCTCTCGTTGCATATGTTGTTGAACCATTTGATTTTTGTATAATACATGGTGTATTGATTCCTTTATCTTCTAAATCGATAATTTTTGCACCTTGTGATTCTATTAATTTCCCTGTTTTTTCTAATATGTCAATAATTTCTGGCATTTTATCGGAATAAAAAGCTTCTCCATTCCATGAATCAAAATGACTTCCTAATAAATCATAAACTTTTTGAAATTCTTTTAAGCTTAAACTTCTAAACTTCTCCCAGATTTCTGTACAATATGTATCTCCATCTTCTAATAATTTAAAGTTCTTTCTACATTGTTCTAAAACAGTTGGATCTTCTTTACATACTTGATTAATTCGAATATATATTTTTGTTAGTTCATTAATAGGATCTTCTTCAATATTATATTCTTTTCCCCATAGTTTATATCCTTCAATTAATTTTCCAAATTGTGTTCCATAATCTCCTAAATGGTTTATTCCTATTGTGTTATATCCCAAATATTTATATATATTATATAAGGCTCCTCCTATTACCGTAGAACGCAAATGTCCTATATGAAATGGTTTTGCAATATTTGGTGCAGAATAATCAATAACAACATTTTTTCCTTGTCCTATTTTTGATTTTCCATATTCTTCTTGTACATCAATTTGTTTTAATACTTCTTCTATCATTTGTACTTGCTTAATATAAAAATTTAAGTAACCTCCTACCACTTCTATTTTTTCTATGGTTGTTTCATCTCTATGTAACTTTTCTTTTATATCATTTGCAATTATTGTAGGTGCTTTTTTTAATTCTTTTGCTAATTGAAAGCATGGAAATGCATAATCTCCATTATTTGCATTTCTTGGTATTTCTATATAACTTTCTAATCTTTTTTCATCTATATTAACTACTTCTGCAATACTTTTTGCAATGATTTGTTTAAAATCTTTCATATCTTCCTTCCCTTCTTTATTTTTCTAAAATAGTTTTAACATTAATTTTGTAGTAATTTTTTAAATCTGAATTAAAAATACTTTTCTTTTTCTTACAAAATTATATTATGTTTATCTATAAAAGTCAATTCTAATTTTATTGCCTAGTTTTGGTAACAATTCAAACCTTTTCATCAGTTACAATTCACAGTTTAATAAAGGACAAGAAAAGGTTATGTTATTCTAAATTGAATGGATTTCGTACCATTCAGACCCAATCATCTTAAGGTAGGTGTGATACATGATATTTTTAAGAATTCGAATGTGATTGGAGTTACTTGTAGGCTTTCTTATTGCTTTTTTCTTAATTTATTGTTATACTGTCTTTATATAATTGTTGTATCTACAAATGGTTCAATAAACATTTTAATACTTAATTAAAAATATATTTATAATAGGAGGTGAATTTATGTCTACACCACATAACGAAGCAAACTTAGGAGATATTGCAAAAACAGTCATCATGCCAGGTGACCCACTTAGAGCAAAGCATATTGCCGAAATTTTTTTAGATAATTACAAATTAGTTAATCAAATTAGAAATATTTATGCATATACTGGAAAATATAAAGGAAAAGAAATAACTATTATGGCATCTGGAATGGGAATGCCTAGTATGGGAATTTATTCTTTTGAATTATTTAAATTTTATGATGTTGAAAATATTATCAGAATAGGTACCTGTGGAGCTTATGTACCAGAATTAAACTTATTTGATATTATTTTATCAAAATCTATTTTTAGTGAAAGTAATTTTGCATTAACTTTTCATAATGAAAATTGTCATTTATTAGACACAAATATAACATTAAATGACCTTATAAAAGAAACCGCTAATCAAAATCACATTCATATAATAGAAGGAAATACTATATGCAGTGACTGCTTCGATCCATATATGCTACAAAAAGATTTTGATATTTTTATGGGAAGAATTCCTAAAGATTTTCATCCATTAAGTGCAGAAATGGAAGCTTTTGCTTTATGTTATAATGCAAAAATGTTAAATAAAAAGGCAACCTGCTTAATGACAGTTGTTGATTCTAGATTTGAAACAAGATCTGCTACTGCTGAAGAAAGAGAGTTTGGTCTAAATAAAATGATAAAACTTGCATTAGAAGCTAGTTTAAAATGTTAATGTCCTTTTGGGGACAGAGTAAAATGATGATTTTTTGCTCCGTCCCCAAAATTATTTATTTTGTGATTGATAATATTTTATATTTCATAACACCTGCTGGTGCATTTACTTCAACTGTTTGATTTTTCTTAGCTCCTAATAATGCTTCTCCTAAAGGTGATTCATTGGATATTTTATTTTCTGCTAAATTCACTTCTGTTGAACCAACAATTGTATATTCTATTTTTTCATCAAATTCAACGTCTAATACTTTTACCTTATTACCAATTTGAACAGTTTCTGTATCTATATCTTTTTCATCTATGATTTTTGCATGTCTTAATTTATTTTCTAATTCAGCTATTTTTACTTCATTTTCTGCTTGTGCATTTTTTGCTTCATCATATTCTGAATTTTCTGATAAATCTCCAAATCCTAATGCTACTTTTATTCTTTCTGCTATATCTGCTCTTTTTTCCGTTTTTAAAAAATTTAATTCTTTTTCTAAATTATTATATCCTTCTTGTGTTAATATAATTTCTTTTTCTTCCATAGTAAATTCCTCCTTGTGTACGATTTCGTACTTTCTTATTGTATTTGCATACTTTCCTTATTGTATAGGAAAAATCAGCTTTTATTTTTTCCCTATTTAGATTTTTCCGTATACAAAAAGGTTAAGTTTCCTATATTCGTGCAATAATCACGAAGTGATTTTGCACATCTGAGTGTCGAAATCTTTGATTTCAGTTACACTCACTTTCCTTATATTACGGCAGAAAATGAAATTTGTCAATACAAATTTCATTTTTTCTGTTTTACTTTATTATTTTAGTGTTACCGTTTAAACCTAATCATTCAAATATTTCTTAATATCTCTCATATAATCCACACCAGAAAATATGGTTGCAATGGTTTGTATAATCATCATGATTGTAACTACTACATTTAATACAAAATCCGCTCCTTGTAAAGTTCCTATAAAGCATGTTCCAAAAGCATGTAAATCTAGAAACGCTAAAATAATTGCAATCATTTGTGTAACCGTTTTTAGTTTTCCCCATTTTGAGGCAGCTATTACTTCTCCACCTTTTTCTACTGCAATTAATCTGTATCCAGATACTAAAAATTCTCTTGCTAGTACGATAATGGGAATCCATGCAGGTAATTTGTTCATTTCTACTAGCATCAACATTGCTGCCAATACCAATATTTTATCTGCCAATGGATCTAAAAATTTTCCAAATGCAGTTACTTGATTTCTACTTCTTGCTATATATCCATCTAATTTGTCTGTTGCTGAGGCTAATATAAATACAAAATCGATTATTAAATAGGTAATGGGGATTCCCCATAACTTTCCGTCTACCCCTAAAAATGGTATGATCACCATAATGGGTACTAATATAACTCTAAATATGGTTAATTTATTTGGTAAATTCATGTTTAACTCATTCCCTTCAAAAGGTTTGAACATCGTTAAAATTTTTGAACTTTTCTAACATTCCCTTTTATTTTTATGATTATCTTATTTATATCTTTAAAATGTTATTCTGTCAACATCTCTATGGCTTTTTGTAATTGTGTATCTTGGTTTCTATCAACATTTAATACATTTTCTACTTCTTCTGGTAATTCAACTTTTTCATCTGGCTGAATTCCTTTTTCATTAATTTCTGTTCTGTTTGGTGTTAAGTATTTTTCTGTTGTAATCTTTATTCCACTACCATCTGGAAGTGTTAGGATTTGTTGAATCACACCTTTTCCATAACTTGTTGTTCCTACTATTTTTGCTTTTCCTAAATCTTTTAATGCGCCTGCTAAGATTTCAGATGAACTTGCTGTATTTTCATTAGTTAATATGATGACTGGCATATTAATAATTGGGTCATTTTCATTTCTTTCTACTGTTTCATTATTGTCTTTATCTACTTCATATAATAAAACTGAATCTTTATCTGCAATATATCCTGCAATTTGCAAAGCTTCATCAACGATTCCTCCTCCATTATTTCTTAAATCAATGATTAAAGATGTCATTCCTTTTGTTTGTAATTCTTCAAGTCTTGTTTTAAAATCTTCTGCTGTATTTTCATCAAATGATGAAAATTTAATATATCCTATATTGTTTTCCAATATTTCTCCTTCTACTGGATTCATAATAATATTTTCTCTCACAATTTCAAAATCTAATGTTTCTTCACCTCTTAAAATTTGTAATTTAACAGTTGTTCCTTCTTCTCCTTTTATTTTTGTTGAAATTGCTGTCATATCATCTGCTGTACATGTTTCTCCATTAACAGAAATGATATAATCCCCTGGTTGAATACCTGCTTTTTCTGCTGGGCTACCTTTTATGGGAGATAATACCATGATTTGGTTTGTTTCAGAATCTTCTATCATATAAATTCCAATTCCTACAAAATTCCCCATGGTATCTTGCATATAATCTTCCATATCTTCTTTAGAAATATATTCTGTGTAAGGATCACCCAATCCTTCAATATACCCTTTTATCGCTCCCTCTTTTAAATGTTCTTCATCGACATCTCCTAAATAATATTTATCAATCACTGAACGATATGTATCTAATAATTGTGAAATATCTTTGCTTTCGTCAGATGCCATTAATGCTAAATACTTATTAAGGCTATCTCCTTCTACAAAATATTGATAAAATCCTATTGATGTGAGGATAAATGTCACAAACATTACTAAAACAATAAGCATAATTGTTCTATAAATTGTGTATCTCTTTTTTTCTTCCATTTTCTTTCTTCCTTTCGTTTCATGATATTTCCTTTATTTATTATATTTCATATTTTATCTTTAAATTCCTTAAAAAATTTAAAGATAAAATATGAAATATACAAGTAAAATTGTGTGCAGCATATTTTATCTACTAGGAAAGTCAGTATGACTTTTCTAATAGATAAAAAGGGATAAAGGAGACTATTCCTCAATCCCTCTTTATATACAGTATGTAAAATAAAAACATAATATATATTTATTTTTTATTAAAATATTTTAAAAATATAGATTTGGATCTACTCTACAATCATCTCCGTATTTTTTGGCAGCATAACTATATGTATATGGTGATCTTCTTACCTCAAAGTGTAAATGTGCTCCTGATGAATTTCCCGAATTTCCGCTTTTCATAATCATTTGACCTTGTGATACTGTTTGACCTGGTGTTACACAAATTGAACCTGGAGTTCCGTGTGCATACCATGTTTGCAATCCATTTACATGTTGTATTACTACATATGTTCCATAACTTGTTGTTAGACTATTTGTGGTTAATACTACTCCATCTGCAGCTGCATAAACTGGTGTTCCTATATTTACTGCATAATCTATTGCACCATGGAATTTTCCACTTGAATAATATCCATTACAACTGACTGTTCCTGTATTTACTGGTCTTATAAATCCTCCTGAGTTTGATGTTCCGCTACTTGCACTACCAGCGTTTCCACTTTGTGATCCACTTCCTAATGAGCTTCCAGATGATGATGAACTACCACTTGTTGATGGTTTTTTATTTGCTAATTCTTCTAATTGCTTTTTATATTTTTCTTGGGCAACTCTAATATCTCCTAATATTTTTTGGTTATCTTGTGTTAATTGGTCTATTTCTTCTTGTAAATCTTGTTCTTCTTGTGATAATTGAGATACATATTGACTTTTTTCGTTTTTGGCTGTTTGTAATTGTTGAGACATACTTTCTTTTTCAGCTTTAGATTTATCTAATTCTTGTTTACTTTGCTCTAATGTTGTTTTTGCGATTTCTATTTCATTTTTTTCATTTTCAATTTTTTCCATTAAATTCATATCTGCTTCTGCTATTTGAGAAACCATATAATAGTTTGAAATCAAATCAGTCAAACTTTTTGAAGAAAGTAATACATCTAAAAATCTTGTTTCTCCTGCTTCATATGTAGATACTAATCTTTTTTCTAACAATTCTTGCTGTTTATCATAATTTTCTTGTTTCTCTTTAATTTTACTTTCTGCATTTGTTATTTGTATGTTTAAATCTGTTATTTTATATTCCAAATTATGTATTTGATTTTGATAGACAGTTATTTGTGTGTTTAGTTCATCTACTTGGCTTTGCACCTCACTTTTTTCTTCTGTTACTTCTTTTTTTTGATTTTTAACATTTTCTATTTTTTCTTGATTTTCTGCTTGTTCATTTTGTAAATCTGTTATTTCATTAGCATATACTATTACATTAAATTGCATAATTATTATTGCAATGATTAATACTTCTAATATTTTACAAAATACTTTTTTCATAAGTTCCTCCTTTTCCTTGTCTTAGGGTTCTTTGGATTATTATAAAAGTAGTATTTTTCTTGTGGTATAGGAAAAATTACTTGTTCTTTTATGGCAAGTATGGACTTGGATTTACAGGTCTACCATTAACTCTTACTTCAAAATGCAAATGATATCCTGTTGAGTTTCCTGTTGTTCCTACACTCATGATTTGTTGACCTTGACTAACAGATTGTCCAGGTCTTACTAGTCTTGAACCTGGTGCACCATGTGCATATAATGTCATTGTTCCATCATGATGATTAAT